>JAUVBI010000091.1 GCA_030591305.1 Pseudomonadota bacterium | reverse complement strand
CCATCATTCATAAAGCTGAAACCGCGCTCGCTGTCATCCAACTGCGGACTGGAAACACCTAAATCCAATAAAATGCCATCAACTGCGTCGATCCCCATCCCACGCAGTTGATGGGGAAGCTGAGTGAAAGACCCGTGCATAAAATCAAAACGGGGCTCACTCAAAGTCAATTGTTCTGCGACGGCACAGGCGGCGGGATCTTTATCTATCGCCAACAAACGCCCCTCGCTATCAAGTCGCTCCAACACCGCTGCACTGTGGCCGCCACGGCCAAACGTACCATCGACATAAAAACCACTCGCTGTGGTTACCAGAGCCTGTACTGCCTCTTGCAACAAAACTGCCTGATGCATTCGACCCACCTACAGAGTTAGTGATGTCAATTCTTCTGGCAACTCGGCATCGGGGCCGGATTCCAGTAGAGCCTGCTCTCGTTCGGCCAGCCACAGGGCTTCCGACCACAATTCCAACTTGTTGCCCTGGCCGACCAACACCAGTTTTTTACTCAACTGTGCATGTTCTCGCAGCGGGGCGGACAACAACATCCGGCCACTGCCATCCAACTCCAAATCTGTTGCATACCCCAGAATCAGACGCTTGAAACGTTTAACGGCAGGCTTCAGGTCGGGCAGGCTCTGTAATTGTTTTTCTATACGCTCCCACTCGGGCAGGGGGTACACGACCAGGCAGGCCGATTGGGTATCGATGGTTACAACAATCTGGCCGCCACACTCGTTCAATAATGGCTCGCGCTGGCGTGCTGGCATTGCCAACCGCCCTTTCGCATCCATATTGATGTGTTGTACGCCCCGAAACATGCCCGCCTCCCCACTCACTTGGTTAATCACCCACAAATAACCAAAATTACCCACTTACTTCCACTTCTCAACACTATAGGTGTGAGAGAGAGAAACTGTCAAGTAAGAAAATTGAAAAAACGTTGTAATTTCAGTGGATTAGCGTGGCTTTTGAGAGAAACAGGGGAGCTTTTTCGGTAGGCGCTATGATAAAAATTCACATAAAACAAACCAGTAAGACCATAAGCTAAGGAACTACATTAACTTTCAGTCTATTTGTTTCTTTAAGAATATATTTCTTAGCAGAAAAAGGCATAAAGGAAAGGTGGAGTTGGTCGATAAGCCGGGTTCTGTCGTGGACGATCATTCATCTGCGACCGGCGTCACCGCCTGCCTGTAGCGACCTACCCGAATCCACTGCGGGCCGCAGCTCTGGATTCCTATTTGGTCTTGCTCCGAGTGGGGTTTACCATCGCCACGCCTGTTACCAGCCGCGCGGTGCGCTCTTACCGCACCTTTTCACCCTTACCCCGCTTAAAATAGCGGGGCGGTACACTTTCTGTTGCACTTTCCGTAGGCTCACGCCCCCCAGGCGTTACCTGGCACTCTGCCCTGTGGAGCCCGGACTTTCCTCCGCGCGACAATGTCACGCAGCGATCGCCTGACCAACTCCGCGCACAGGTTACCCTCACACCTCCTTTATATCCAGTAAATATTGATACAGTTGTTTTTTACGCAAACCGCTGATATCCGCCACCACAGCGGCAGCACGTTTTGCCGGGAGCTCCTCGGCCAGGCGCCGCAGCAGGGCGGCGGTGGCCTCATCCAATTCACTGTCACGCTCTTTCTTGCCCTCTACCAGCAATACAATCTCACCCCGCCGTTGGTTCAAATCGGCCGATACAAATGCCAGCAGCTCCGTGAGCGTGCCCCGGCGGATGGTCTCAAATGTTTTGCTGATTTCCCGGGCTATCACCGCCTCCCGATTCGCCCCGAATACGCCTGCCATAGCAGCCAGACAGCCCTCTATGCGATGCGGGGCTTCATAGAAGATCAAGGTCGCCGACTCCGCACTGAGCGCACTCAGGCGATTCTCCCGGGTTCCCGCTTTAGCCGGCAAAAACCCTTCAAACAAAAACCTGTCGGTAGCCAGCCCGGACACACTCAGGGCTGCTATCGCGGCGCAGGCACCAGGCACCGGATGCACCGGGTAACCCGCGTCCTGCACGGCGCGAACCAGGCGATACCCGGGGTCTGATATCAGCGGCGTTCCCGCATCTGACACCAGGGCGACGGCGCCGCCATTGGCCAGGCATTGCACTATTTTATCTGTTGCACGGGCGTCACTGTGATCATGATAGGCCACGGCCGGCGTCGATATAGAAAAATGCTGGAGAAGTCGCTGGCTGTGTCTGGTATCCTCGGCAGCAATAAGGTCTACCCCTTGCAGCACGTCCAACGCTCGATGCGAGATATCACCAAAATTACCAATAGGCGTCGCCACAACATACAATCCGGATTCCACTGCTTCCCCTTATGATCAAAACAGATGAGCCAAAACAAAAGAATAACATGAGACACCACCGAGCAAAGTACTCTTATAGCCCTCCATCTTTCAAATATCGTGTGGCCGCATTGGCCCTCACCGCGGCAGCACTGTTGAGTGCTTGTGAATCGCCCGGTGGAACAAAGCAGGAACCCGTCCTATCACCGGTCATTGATGAACCCGGGCAAGTGGTTACGGGAATCGGGCATAAACTACCGCCCAGTGAATTTTCCGGGCAATTCCTGCGCGCAGAACAAAGCCTGTTTGAATTTGACTGGATGACAGCCGAATCACACCTGGCAACTATTCCCGCTGAGCAAACATCCGTAACCGATGATCAATACCTGGGGTATATGCAGGCCCGTATTGCGTACATCCGCGGAGACCAGGCAAAGACACAGCGGGCTTTGCGCGCTCTGGAGCCAACAACTCGAGACCCCGCAATTCGGCATAAAATAATGAGATTTCAGCGTTACATATACAGTCTTTCTGGCAGCTACCTGCACAGCGCACAACTGGGTGACCAACTGCTCAGGCAGGCTGGCCTGGGGGCCGAATCCGATACTGTGCGCCGCAACATCTGGAAAGACCTGCAGAGAGTGAAAGCAGCACAGTTGCGCTCGGCAATGAACACTACAGCAGATCAGCAATGGCTGGGCTGGCTCGAACTGGCACTGATCAGCCGCGGCGGCCCGGAGCAAAAATCAGCTGTGCAACAGTGGCGCAACAGCCACTCTCTACACCCTGCAGCGACGGTACTTCCCGGCGGCATGGACTATCTGCTGGACGATGCCGTGGCAGCCGGAAAAGTGGCGCTTATACTGCCTCTTAGTGGTCGTTTGGCACCGGCAGCCCGGGCGGCCCGGGACGGCTACCTGGCCGCTTATTATGCCGACAGGACAACGGACAGAGGCGGTTCGGATGTAGAGATCATAGATATCCTGGCTTTCAGCTCGGTGACAGATGCCTACCACAGCGCAATAGCGGGCGGAGCGGGGTTTGTTGTCGGGCCACTGAGTAAGGCAGCGGTGGAAGAGCTGGGCCGACTGCCCATCAGGACGGTGCCCGTGCTGGCACTGAATCAAATTGACCGTACACTACCCCCCAGTGATACCGCCCTGGTTCAATTGGCCCTGGCGCCGGAGGACGAGGCGGCCCAAATAGCCAGCCTGGCATTTGGGCAGGGAGCCCGGGCGGCCCTGATAATACGACCGGCAGGTGCATGGGGTAACAAGGTAGGGCAGGCTCTGAAGAAAAAATGGCAGAGTCTGGGCGGTAAGGTGTCGGCCACTGCAACGTACAGCAGCCGGGAAGACTACTCCAACAGCATGAGTGCCGCGATGAATTTACCGGCAAGCGAACAGCGCGCCCGGGGGGTGCGCAGTATGCTCGCCACCAAAGTAGAATTTACCCCCAGGCGACGACAAGACCTGGATGTAGTCTTCCTGCTCAGCAGGAGTGGTGTAGAGGCCCGCTCTCTTAAGCCCCTGCTCGCCTACCACTACGCCTCCGACCTGCCTGTCTATGCCATATCAAATATTTACCGGGGAATGACTGACAGCAGGGACCAGGACCTGAATGGCATCAATATGGTAGAAATACCCTGGCTACTGGGGTCACATGCTGGCGCCAGGGCCGCTATCACCAGCAGTGGGACCGGCAGCAATGCCTACACTCGCCTCAATGCCTTGGGGGCCGATGCCTATTTACTGCAGTCAAACTTCTCCGCGCTGCGCGCTGGGGAGGAATTGTTGATCCGGGGAAATACAGGCTTACTGAGCCTGACCCCGCAGTTACACATTCACCGCGAGCTGGAAAGGGCTACATTTGATGGAGGTAAATTGGTAGCACAATAGCTTACAATGGGGCTACAGCAGCGCACACAGGGAAGTGTCCGGATGAATATCGGAAACAGGTTCGAGGATTCGGCGGCCGAGCTGATTGACGGACGGGGCCTGCGCATTGTGTGCAGAAATTTTTCAGCAAAAACAGGTGAAATAGATATCATTGCCCTGGATGGAAACACCCTGGTCTTTTTTGAAGTACGAGCACGCAGCAACCCCTACTTTCGCTCTGCTGCCGCCTCTGTAGACCAACGCAAACAACGGCGCATTGTGCGTACTGCGCAGTTATTTTTGCAGCGCAACCGGCAGTGGGCACATTTACCCTGTAGATTTGACGTGATCGCCTATGAACCGCGACAATCCAACCTCGATGCCAATTTCGATACTAATTTCAATGAAACAGGCCAATGGATACGATCGGCCTTTACGGCGTGACCCACTGATTGGGAACACATGCAATACGCGGAACCTTTATGGATTTTTATCAGATAATAGCGGGAAATTTTCAGGACATCATCGAAACCATTTCTCTTTCCGTCGATGAGCTTGCAACACCTATTGAGCGCAGCGCCGAACTGATGACCGGTGCACTACTGGGCGACTGCAAAATAATAGTCTGCGGCAATGGCCCGGACGCAGCCCTGGCGCAGTTATTTAGCTGCACGCTTTTGAGCCGCCTGGAAAACGAACGCCCCGCCCTGCCCGCCCTGTGCCTGAGTGGTGACGCCAGTAGCTTGACTGCAATCGCTACCTCCAGCGGTGTGAACGACTTGTTTTCAAGGCCCGTGCGCGCCCTCGGCCAACGTGGTGATGTTCTGCTGTGTATTTCCAGTGGTGACGGCCACAACAACCTGATTCGCGCGGTTCAGGCCGCACACGAACGGAACATGAACGTCATCGCACTGTCGAATCACGGTAGTGGCGAACTCAGCACACTCATCACGTCCGAGGATGTGGAACTGCAGATCAATGCAGCGAGACGTCCCCGTATCATTGAAATACAAACCATGGTCATCCACACCCTGTGCGAACTGGTTGACCGCACTCTGTTTGATAGCTATACATGAGACTAAAAATGACAAAATATCTGAGCCTGCTTCTACTTATAACGACCGTTAGCCTGGGCGGCTGTGGAAATTTTCTGGCCACCATGCAGTCGGACACTATCGAAGATAACCTCGGGGAGCGAACCCTGGGGCAACAACTGGACGATGAAAATATCGAGACCAAGGCGGTGGTAAATATCCATGCCTCAGACCAGGCTTTTTCAGATGCGCACCTGACCATTGTTTCGTACAACGGCTACATGTTAATTGTCGGCCAGGTACAAAATGAGGCGCTCAAGGCAAAGGCAACCCAGGTCGTGCGCAATATTCGGAGCGTGCGCAGAATCTACAACGAACTGGAAGTATCCGCCCCCAGCTCCGCCATGACCCGGACCAGCGACACGTGGATTACAGCAAAGGTAAAGTCCTGGCTACTGGGAAGTTCCGAGATTGAGGGTGGCCGGGTTAAAGTCGTCACAGAAAATGGTGTTGTCTATTTAATGGGGCTGGCTACCCATGCCGAGGCCGACAGGATTGCCGAATCAGCGGCGGACACATCCGGCGTACAGCGGGTGGTGCGACTGTTTGAGCTTATCGATTAGCACCTAGCATGAAGGGGTGCTAGCGTACGATCTTCAGGGAGGGGCGTTTTTCAGGTTTTACCGGAGATGGGGGGTTGTCATCGGGGGGCGTTTCATCGACAGCTTCCTCCGCGTCAAACACCATTCCCTGACCATTCTCACGGGCGTAAATGCCCATAACTGCACCTACCGGCACAAAGATATCGGTGGCCATACCGCCGAAGCGGCCGTTAAAAATAACTGCCTCGTTGGAAATATTGAGGTCCATCACGGCCCCGGGGGAAATATTCAGGACAATCTGGCCATCTTTGACGTACTGCTGCGGAACCATCACATCCGCTATACCCGTATCCACCAATAAATAGGGCGTACAATCATTCTCCAGAATCCACTCATAGAGCGCACGCATGATATAGGGGCGGCTAGGTGTCACAAAGCTGTCCCGGCACTTACAGGCGCATTTCGCGCTCTTGCTCGGACAGACTCTCCTGGAATGACTCGCGCTCGAACAGCGAATCCATATAATCGAGCAGGGGCTTCGATTGCTTGCTGGAGCGAATATCAATACCCAGAGACGGCAGGCGCCATAAAAGGGGTGCGATGCAGCAATCTACCAGGGTGAAATCATCACTCATGAAGAATGGCCGCTCGGCAAAGATGGGGGCGATACCCAGAATGCTCTCGCGCAACTCCTTGGTGCTCTTGCTGACAACATTATCACTGCGCGAATTGAGAATTGAATCCACTAAGCCACACCAGTCTTTTTCGATGCGGTGGATGATCAGGCGACTCTCAGCCCGGGCAACAGGATACACCGGCAACAGCGGCGGATGAGGGAAGCGCTCATCCAGGTATTCCATCATTACCTTGGACTCATATAGCACCAGGTCACGGTCAACCAGAGTCGGCAATGAGTTGTAGGGATTCACTTCCGACAGGTCTGCAGAGGGGTGAGCGGGGTCTGCTTCAATCACCTCGACAGCGACACCTTTCTCTGCGAGAACAATACGCACCCGGTGACTGTAGTGACTGGAATTGTCGGAAAAAAAGGTCATTGAAGACCGCTTTGCCACATCGCCCATGAAGATTCCTCGGTTTTCGCTGGTTTAGCAACTTGGTTTATCAAACAGATGAATTGCAACACCGCAACTCATCTGTCCCGTTTAAAATGTTCCGTGACAGCGCGCTTATTACTGCGCTGCTGTCAGGTCAGGGGTCACCCTACAATCAGTGCACATCCTTCCAGTATTCCCGGTTTAACAACCAGGCAAAGATGAAAAACAACACAACAAATAGCAGTACGTAAACGCCAATGCGCTGACGCTTGGCCGCGATAGGCTCAGCGGTGTACGCTAAAAAATTTACCAGATCGTACATCGCCGTATCGTATTCAGCGGGTGTCATACTGCCAGCCTCGGCAATAGTGTAATTGCCACAGGGCTCTTCCAGCATGTCTTCACCCGTTAGTGGATCTCTTTTTACACCGCCATTGTGCGCCTGCACGGAGCCCATGACGCACTCCTGCATGCCCTGTAACTCCAATAGCGCGTGGGGCATGCCCACGTCCTTAAATACCCGGTTGTTAACGCCGTAGGGGCGGCTGTCGTCTTTATAAAAATTACGCAGATACGTGTACAGCCACTCCGGTTGCCGGGCCCGACTCACCAGGGTCAAATCTGGGGGTGTGGCACCAAACCAGGTTTTAGCGAGCGCATCGTCCATCGCGTTTTCCATCAAGGCGCCCATTTTTAAGCTGGGGTCAAACATCAGGTTGGCCTGCATTAAGTCCTCAGGAATTCCCAGATCCAGTGCAACACGGTTGTAGCGCGAGTACTGCAGGGAGTGACAACCAAAGCAGTAGTTCATATACGTTTTGGCACCCCTTTGCAGAGACACCTTATCGTTGGGATTAACATCTATCTCGTCACAGGCCATGGCACCGCAATTGTGCCCAGCCTCTGAGCCCACCGCTTGCAGGGGCAGGAATGCCAATACACCGATGAGAAGCAGGCCGCCAATACTACCCCAGAAGCCGATACCGCCATCTTCGGTGACCCGCTCTGGCACCGGCTTGGTTTTGTCCAGGCTAGTCCATATAGGCATAAGCAGGAAGAAGCCAAAGTAGATGATGGAACAAATCTGGGCCAGAAATGTGCGCGAAGGTGTAGGCGACTTCACGCCCAGCACGCCCAGAACCAGGAATGATGACACAAATAGCACCAGAGCCACTTTTGTCATCCAGCCCCGGTAGCGCCAGGACAGCACAGGACTACGATCCAGCCACGGCAGCATAAAGGGTATAGCGACCGACGCTGCAAAGGCTATAAAACCCCAGAACTTGTCTGGCACAGCCCGCAGCACCGAATAAAATGGTGTGAAATACCAAGTGGGCGCAATATGCTCGGGTGTTTTCAGCGAGTTAGCTTCCTCAAAGTTGGGGAACTCCAGGAAAAAACCACCCATCTCCGGCATAAAGAAGATAATAAAGCAGAACACAAACAGGAATACCCCAATGGCCTGAAGGTCGTGCACGGTGTAATAGGGATGGAACGCTATGCCATCTAATGGAACGCCGTTCTCGTCCTTGTGCTTTTTGATATCTACGCCATCGGGGTTGTTGGAGCCCACTTCGTGCAGCGCCAGCAGGTGCAGTACAACCAGTGCCAGCAACACAATAGGCAGCGCGATAACATGCAGGGCAAAAAAGCGGTTCAGGGTAATGCCGGAAATCAGGTAATCGCCACGGATCCAGGTTACCAGGTCGTCTCCAACCACAGGAATAGCGCCAAACAGGGAAATAATCACCTGGGCACCCCAATAGGACATCTGGCCCCAGGGCAACACATAACCCACAAAGGCCTCGGCCATCAGGCATACAAAGATCAGCATGCCAAAGATCCAGATCAGTTCCCGGGGCTTCTTATACGACCCGTACAACAGTGCCCGGAACATATGCAAATAGATCACAATAAAAAATGCAGATGCACCGGTGGAGTGCATATAGCGAATAATCCAGCCATAATCTACATCGCGCATGATGTATTCAACAGAGGCGAAAGCACCCTCGGCACTGGGGTTGAAGCTCATGGTGAGCCACACCCCGGTCAGCAGCTGATTTACCAGCACCAACAGAGACAGCACGCCGAAGAAATACCAGAAGTTAAAGTTCTTGGGGGCATAGTACTTGCCCATGTGGGTATCCCATGCACGAACAATAGGCAGGCGTGCATCGACCCAGTCACGTAATCCAACGAGCATATTCGACATTATGCAATCTCCGTGTCTATGCCAATGACCAGAATGTTATCTCCCTCAAAGGAATAGGGAGGTACTATCAAATTCGTCGACGCCGGAACACCAGAGTAAACGCGACCGGACAGGTCAAATTTGGAACCGTGACAGGGGCAGAAAAAGCCTCCCAGCCAGTCATCGCCGCCCATATCTGCCGCACCGACTTCAGGGCGAAACTTTGGAGCACAACCCAGGTGGGTACATAGGCCTTCAATAACCAACAACGCGGGACGAAGAGATCTGCCAATACCAGAGATATAATCGGGCTGTATTGAAACTTCAGATTCAGGGTCTTTCAATTCATCATTCAGCTTGGGCAGGTTAGCCAGCATTTCCTCGGTGCGATTGACCACGTAAACCGGCTTGCCGCGCCACGCTACAACTACCATCTGGCCAGGCTCCAGCTTGCCGATATCGGCCTTGACAGGTGCACCGGCAGCTTTGGCCCGCGCAGACGGGTTCCACGACCCTACAAAAGGTATAGCGATTCCTACCGCCCCCGCTGCCCCTACCACGCTGGTAGCCCCGATCAAAAAGCGCCTCCTGCGAGTGTTTACGCCATCGCTACTCATGTTTTATCCCCCGATTACAGAACTTTGCCCAGTGTGGCAAGGCCCACTGAGTCTACATATTACAAAACGGTGCAAATGGTAATGAGTTTACCGCTCCGTTACAAGGAAAACGCTTTGATATTACTCACAATTTCGCGAACACTTGATGTAGTTCACGTCGCAAAATCCCGGACAAAAAAAACGTTCGGTCTGCAAGCAAATCCGAACGTTTTTACTAACTGAGCCAGACAGACTGACTGCAGAGCCCTTCCAGTTTGCTTAACGCTTGGAAAATTGAGGCTTTTTACGAGCTTTGCGCAGACCGACCTTCTTGCGCTCAACTTCGCGAGCATCACGGGTTACATAGCCCGCTTTGCGCAAAGCACCACGCAGCGACTCGTCATACTGCAACAATGCGCGAGTAATACCGTGACGTATGGCACCGGCCTGGCCGAAGCTGCCGCCGCCGGCAACAGTGATAGTAATATCGAATTTATCTGTTAATTCAACAAGTTCCAGTGGCTGACGCACAATCATGCGGGCCACTTCACGACCAAAATACTGGTCTACAGGGCGCTGGTTGACAGTAATGCTGCCGCCACCATTTCTGATGAAGACACGAGCGGTGGACGTCTTGCGACGGCCGGTTCCGTAATATTGAGTAGCTGACATAGTAAGTTCCGTTAAACGTTCAGTACTTGGGGCTGCTGGGCCGCATGCGGGTGCTCACCACCTGCGTACACTTTCAGTTTCTTAAACATGGCGCGGCCAAGCGAATTGCGTGGCAGCATGCCTTTTACGGCCTTTTGAAGCACGCGTTCAGGCGCTTTATCAATCAATTTCTCAAAGGAAATTGATTTCAGTCCACCCGGGTAACCGGTGTGAGAATGATACATTTTATCGGTGGTCTTGGCACCGGTCACACGTATTTTCTCCGCATTGATCACAACGATGTAATCGCCGGTATCAACGTGGGGGGTATATTCGGCCTTGTGCTTGCCGCGCAAACGGTGCGCGATTTCACTAGCCAAACGGCCCAATGTCTTGTCACATGCGTCTACCACGAACCAATCGTGGTTAACGTCTTCTGCTTTGGCACTAAAAGTTTTCATCAACATCCGCCTCT
>JAUVBI010000044.1 GCA_030591305.1 Pseudomonadota bacterium | reverse complement strand
CTGGACACAGCAGGCCGTGTTATTCCCGGCGATATAGACAGCTGGTATGTACAGTGGTTTGCAACAGCGGAGCGTGTGAAGGCTATTGCCGAGCAATCGCAGGCCGCCGGACATGGTGTGAGTGCCGGAGAGGCCTACTTGCGCGCATCAAATTACTATCGTTCTGCAGAATTTTTCAAGCACAACAATCCTGCAGCACGTTTGAGTACGGAGTGTTTCCAGGCCGCTGTTCCACTGCTGTCCATTCCCGCTGAAGTTGTAGAGATACCCTATGATGGAACGACACTTCCAGGGTATTTTTATCGCTCGCCGTTGGCCCAGTCCAGGGCCCCGGTACTTATCGTACACAGCGGTTTCGATGGCACACCGGAAGAGTTGAAATATATTGCTGAAGGTGCGGTTAAACGCGGTTACCACTCCCTGATTTTTTCGGGCCCGGGGCAGGGCTCGGTTGTGCGGGAGCAGAACCTGCCGTTCAGGCCTGACTGGGAGCGTGTGATTACACCCGTGGTCGATTTTGTTATTCAATTGGATGGTGTAGATCCCGACCGGCTAGCGCTTCTTGGGTCCAGTTTTGGAGGCTATTTAGCACCCAGGGCCGTGGCCTTTGAGCATCGCATTAAAGCCTGTGTTGCCAATCCCGGGGTCCTGAACTGGTACGAGGCAGCGGTTGGGTTTCAGGGGCCCGAAGTGAAAGACATGATCGAGAATCACCCCGACGTCTTCAATGCAATGATTTTCAAGCAAATGGAGCATAGCACGGGCCTGCAGTGGTCGGTAAATGATGGTTTGATGAAATATGCGGCAAAAAAGCCGTCAGACATTTTTGCTGCACTAAAAGCCTACAATAATGAGCCCTATGTAAAACAGATAAATTGTGCAATGTTGGTGATGGACGGAACAGAGGAAACGGTCAGTGAAGGGCAGGCGCAGAAGCTATACGATGCGCTGCAATGCCCCAAGGACTATATGCTGTTTGACGAGGTGAGTACCGGAGCGCTGCATTGTCAGACCGGGGCACTTGCAATTTCCAATCAGCGTATATTTGATTGGCTTGACACACACCTACTTTAAGCAGCTTGTAACAACGCATCTATGGCGAATAGACCATGGTTGCTTTGTCAACTACGATAGTTTTGGTCTTTTGGTTTAGTTTTCCTACCGGTAATTCATCAAAAAAATAGCTTGCATGACGCCAATAAAGGTAGTTAACTTACTTAACTAGAGTCATGATTGGCGAAGTGCAGTACAATGACCGAAAAAGCAGGTTTATGTTCAAGTCTTTTCTGTCTTGTGTTTAATGAACTCATGTTTGCAAGCTATTATAATCATTCGAGGGCGACAGTAATGAGAGTCAGGCGTGGTGCACAAGGGGCTCCTTATCAAATCAAGGCCATGGCACTGGCCATTGCAGCAACGGGCTTGGTTGCCGGCTTGTCGAGTGGCGCGCTAGCGCAGGATGCCGAAAACTTCCAACTGGAAGAAGTCGTTGTAACTGCGACCAAGCGCCAGGAAAAGATACAGGATGTGCCCGCCACCGTCCGTGCGCTGGGTGCGGATTTACTGGAAGAACTGAACGTGCAGAGTATCTCGGATGTTGTGGTGCTACTGCCCAACGTGCAGATGAAAGGCCACCCAACCGGTGAAATTACCATTCGCGGTGTCGCCCAGAGCAGGCTAGGCCAGTCCCCAGTCTCTTTCCATGTCAACGGTATGTTCAAATATAGTGTCGAATCTTATCTGGGCCAGTTTTACGATTTGCAGAATGTAGAGATTATTCAGGGGCCAACCGGCACTGTATACGGCCGTAATTCAACGGCGGGTGCAATGAATATTATCCAGCGTATTCCCGTGTCCCAGTTCGAGGCCTACGCCGACGTTAATGTTGGAAACTTCAACCACGAGCAAATTCGCGGCGTGGTCAACGTACCCTTTTTTGGCGAGGGTGATGAGCGCCTGATGGGCCGTTTCGCCATCCAGCGCGAGAAACATGACGGCTACATAGATAACGCACTCACGCCGGGTGATAAAGATTATGGTGCTGCGGATAACACCTTTCTACGCGGTAGCTTGCGCTCTGTCTTCAGCGAAGATTCTGAAATTATCGTTCGTGGCTTCTGGAATGAAAACGAGGGCAATTACGATGGTGCCACGCAGCGGCTGAAGGATTTTCCCGTTGGTGTTCTAGCCGGTACCATACCGTTTGATGTGTATGATGGTTTACAGCAATTTCGTACAGACCCTGCCTTCGTTGGTCTGGGTGGAGTTTATCAAACACTGTTTCGCCCCGACCTGAGCCTGGAGGATGCGGTAGATGACATGCTGCTGAGTGGGTTTCCCGGTGTATTTGACCCCATCCTGAGCAGTGATGCACTGTTTACCCCTGCGCTTGCACCCCAGTTGGGTAATACAGATGTACGCAGTAATGCCTATCTCCTGGGAGATCCATTACTGCGCATCAAGGGTGTTGATGGCGAATTTATTACCTTCTTTAACGACCTGCCTCTGCTGGGGGCTACCCGCCTTAATATCAGTGGTGGCTGGGAGAATACCAAAAAATTAACCATCTCTGATATCGACGGCACGGAGTTACCCGTTCTCGATACTATTCGAGACGAAGAAATAGACTTATACAATGCTGAAATACGCCTGACATCAGAAAACGATGGCCGTTTCTCCTGGATTGTGGGTGCCTTTTATTTTAGCCGGGACTACGACCTCGACAGTGCTTCTATCACGCCTTTTGGTATTTTTGGCAGTGTTCAGGAGATCGAAGAAGAAGGGCTTGGTCTGTTCTTCAGTGGCGCATATGAGTTTACCGATGCACTGGAGGTGTTTGGCGGCATTCGCCTAAATGAAGACAGGTTCGATTTCACTGAAATCAGTGGCGGCGGCGGCATTGGTGAGGGCATTGTGTCATTTGAGGGCGATGATGACTTCTCCGAAACAACCGGGGAACTGGGCCTTAAATATGCACTCAATGACGACGATATGGTCTACCTTAAGTTTAATCATGGCTACAAAGCGGGTTCCCTGGAACTTGAAAGTTCTGGATTGATCAACCAGGTAGAGCCTGAGCTGATCGATGCCTGGGAGATCGGCGCACGTACACAGTGGATGGATAACCGGTTGCGCGTGAATGCCACCGCGTTTTTCTATGACTACACCGACTTGCAGGTCCCCATTATCACGGCGACCAATGAGTTTACAGAAAATGCGGGTGAGGCCACGGTATGGGGTGTGGAATTGGATGCAACCTACCTCATTACACCCAATTGGGATGTAACCGTCAGCGTGGGCTATCTCGATGCCACCTTCGACGAGTTCTGTGGTGCGGATGAATACCAGATACAGCAGCTGGGTGTGGTTACCGATCTGGCCTGTATGGCTGCCCCGGGTGAGGATGCGGTACGGGAAGGCACTCTGGATATGTCAGGTAACACACTGGAGGATGCTCCGGAGTGGAAAGCCGTATTGTTAACCAGCTACAACCTCGATTTGGCTGACAACGGATCTATTAACTTTATCCTGCAATCGACATGGACCGATGACTACTACTTACGACCCTTTAATATAGGGCTCGATGAAGTGGACTCCTTCACCAAAACCGATATTCGCGTGATGTGGAAATCGCCAAGCAATACCTGGTCAGTAGAAGCCTACGTGCAGAATATCGAAGACGATACGATTGCCAATCGGATTGTAACCTTACCCGATTTTACCGGTGGTCAACCTGCAAATTTTGGTTCGACACTACCACGGCTATATGGTCTTCGTCTCGGATATAACTACGGCGGTTAATTAACCGCAGGTCAAAAGATAGAAGAGGACAGGGTGGGCATGGTCAGCACAATACCATGCCCACTTTTCCTTGATTGTTAATCAAAGAGTATTTGCAATGAATAATAAACCCGTCATCGTCACCTGTGCCCTGACAGGCGGCGCCAAGTTTAATCCAGCACAACCCCATGTTCCTGTTACCCCAGAAGAAATAGCCAACTCCGCCATTGCCTCGGCACAGGCGGGTGCAGCAGTTGTGCATGTTCATGTGCGCGACCCAGAAACGGCTGCTTCAAGCCAGGATGTGTCCTTGTATCAGGATGTAGTGGAGCGCATCAGAGCGGTTGACTCAAGCGTTATTATTAATGTCACCGCGGGAGGTTATGCACGTTTTTTGCCTGACCCCGAGGATGAGAGCAAGGCCTTGCCGGGGACCACTGTTGCCCCTGTCGATGTGAGGGTCAAACATATTGAGGAGACCCTGCCCGACATTTGTTCCCTGGATGTCACAACGGCTAATCAGGGTGACGGCGATACAGAATTCGTCTACCTGAATACCACTCGTACCCTTGCGCAGATGGCAAAGCGATTTCAGGGTTTGGGAGTAAAGCCTGAACTTGAGGTCTTTCAGGCGGGGGATATTCTGTTCGCCAATAAATTGATTGAAGACGGGCTTATCGATGCACCCGCTATGTTCCAGTTTGTTCTGGGCATTCAGTGGGGCGCACCTGCTGACCCTGAGACGGTACTGTACATGCGCAATTTGCTTCCCAAAGGGGTCAACTGGACGGCTTTTGGTATTTCGAGGCAGCAGATGCCAATGGTTGCGACCGCAGTGCTTATGGGCGGCAATGTTCGGGTAGGTCTTGAGGATAACCTGTATCTGAAGCGTGGCGTGTTCGCTCGCAACGAGGAACTGGTAAGCCAGGCCGTGGGTATCATCGAATTGCTGGGACGTCGCGTAGCAACCCCGGATGAAGCACGTGAAATTCTTTCGCTTCGTCCTGGGAAATAACCATGCGTATTGCAGCTGACACAGGGGGAACGTTTACCGACGTCGTTTTTGAAGACGACCAGGGCAAGCTGACGTTATCAAAGGCCTCTACCACACCCGCCGACCCCATCAGTGGCGTGTTGGATGCGGTCGCGGTCGCGGCTGAAGAGCAGGGCATGCCGCTGGAAGAGTTTCTGGGAAAGATCAGTACGTTTATTCATGGAACCACTCACGCGCTGAATGCGGTTGTGACGGGAAACACTGCAAAAACAGCACTAATTACGACGCAGGGACACGGTGATATCCTGGTGTATCGAGAAGGAGGGCGCCGGGAGCCCTTTAATCAAACTGTAAATTACCCGGATCCTTATATTCCAAGATGCCTGAGCTTCGAAGTAGAAGAACGTATTTCACATGACGGCTCTGTTGTCACTGCGTTGAATGAAAGCTCTGTATTGAACGTCATACAGCAGTTGAAGGACCTGCAGGTTGAGGCCGTTGCCGTTTGCCTGTTGTGGTCACCGGTCGAACAAAGGCATGAGCAGCGCATAGGTGAGTTGTTGGAGGAACACCTACCCGGCGTCCCTTTTACATTATCATCACAACTGAACCCCATTTTAAGGGAGTACCGCAGGGCGTCGGCCGCAGCCATTGATGCCTCCCTGAAACCCCTGATAACGCGCTACATCGGTGACCTTTCCCAGAGACTGGCCAGCCTGGGTTTTAAGGGTATAGTACAAATTCTTACTTCTTTCGGCGGGGTCAAGCTAGCGGATGAAGTGGCACGTGCGCCTATTCAGTTACTGCAGTCCGGGCCTTCCATGGCACCCGTTGCCGGTCGTTTCTATGGTTGTGACGAAACGGATAGTAAGGACCTGATCGTTACCGATGCAGGTGGTACGACATATGATGTCAGTCTGGTGCGTGAAAAAGAGATCATAAAAACTCGAGAGTACTGGATCGGCGAGAAGTTTTTTGGCCATGTTACCGGCTTTCCCTCCGTTGATGTTCGCAGTGTCGGCGCTGGTGGCGGCAGCATTGCATGGGTTGATCGTGGGGGTGTACTTCATGTGGGTCCGCAAAGTCAGGGAGCGGATCCAGGCCCCGCGTGCTATAAACGCGGAGGAATCGAGGCTACGGTGACTGATGCCGCCGTTATTCTGGGCTACATCGACCCTGATTATTTTCTTGGTGGTCGCCTACAGTTGGATCGCTCGGCCTCCGCCGAAGTGGCTAAAAAGCAGGTTGGAGACAAAATCGGCCTGAATGTGGAAGACTCGGCACAGTCGATAATGGCACTCGCTACCGAAAATATGGTGCAAGCCATCTTTGACCTGTCTGTGGAGCGGGGTATTGAGCCGGCCAAGGCAACGATGATCGGTGGCGGTGGAGCTGCCGGATTCAACGCTATATTCATCGCCCGTAGACTGGGTTGTCGCAAAGTGATATTCCCCTCGGTGGGTGCGGTCCTGAGTGCGGCGGGGGCGATGTTGTCAGACATGGTTGGCTTGTATGGCAAAGCCGCTTTTGTTTCGTCCAGAAACTTTGACAGGAGTGTGGCCAATGCCGCTCTTTCGGACTTGCGCGATGAATGTCATGGCTTCGCAAAAAATGTTGGCGTTTCGCTGCAGCGTAGTCAGATAAGATATTCAGTCGAGGCCCGGTATAAGGGCCAGGTATGGGATATTGAAGTACCTTTGCGCACGGGTGAGTTTTGCGATGATCAGGATCTCACGAATCTTGTCGATGACTTTCATCAGACGCATCAACGTATTTTTGCTGTCAATGACCCGGGTTCCTCCATAGAAATACTCACATGGAATGCGACTATCAGTTGTAGTGTCGACTCGCCAACTACCGGGGAGCTGTGTATAGAGCACCAGCACAGCCGCAGCAAGAAATCGCGAGTAATTCACTTGCCAAATGTCGGTGCAGTAGATGCCGAAATCGTCGATTTTGGTAGCATGGAGGTCGACCGGGTCGTGCACGGTCCCGCTATTGTTGAATCCCCCTTTACCTCGATCGTTATAGATGAGAAGGCAAGCTTCTCCAAAAATGCGATCGGTAGTCTAATTGTAGAGTTATTCGATCATGAATGATGATGTGAACGTGAAACTGGACGGATCAAAGCTGGCTATTATTAATGCCCGCTTTGAAGGCGTTGCACGAAAAATGAGTAATACGCTTTTGCGTACCGGTCGTTCGGGAGTCCTCAATCGTGCGCGTGACTTTTCTTGCTGTATTGTAACGGCTGATTGTGAGCTATTGACTGCTGCAGAAAGCTTGCCCATCCATACCTTAAGCGGGCCCGATATTATGGTGCGCTGTATGAAAGAGTATCATCCCGATTTACGTCGTGGCGATGCCTTCTTACATAATTCACCCTATCACGGCTGCTCTCACCCGGCCGATCACTCGTTGCTGGTCCCTGTATTTGATGATGATGGGCGTCATCGCTATACCGTGGTGGCCAAGGCGCATCAGGCCGATATCGGAAACTCCAGTCCCACGACCTACAATGGCGCAGCAACCGATGTCTACAATGAAGGCGCACTTATTTTTCCGGCGGTAAAACTACAGTCCGATTTCGAGTTTATAGGCGATATTGTACGTATGTGCCAGATGCGAATTCGTGTGCCCGAGCAGTGGTACGGTGACCTGCTGGCTATGGTGGGCGCCGCCAGGATTGGCGAGCAGGAAATTGAAATTTTGGCAGCGGAATATGGTTGGGAGGTCCTGGGTGAATTTTCCGGTCTCTGGTTCGATTACAGCGAAAAGATTGCTCGACTGGCGATTCAGGGTATGCCCGCTGGATACATTGAGGCATCCAGTACGCACGATATGTTGCCCGGCATTGTAGACCATGAGATACCGATTAATGTTGCCATCACTGTCGACCCAGAACAGCGTAACGTTACTCTGGATTTAACCAATAATATGGATTGTATTCCCTGTGGCTTAAATGTCAGCGAAGCCTGCGCGCGCACCTCGGCTATGATTGGCCTGTTTAACAGCATAGATCACAGTATTCCAAAAAATGCCGGAAGCTTTCGCTGTGTAGAAGTAAAAATTCGCTCCGGTTCGATAGCCGGGGGTGCCCTGCATCCCTATAGCTGTTCCGTGGCTACGACAAATGTTTCAGACCGCATTGCCAATAGTGTACAACGGGGTATTGCCGAACTTTTCGATGGTGCTGGAATGGGTGAAATAGGGGCGGCGCTGCCAGCCTCCCATGGTGTGATATCAGGTATAGATCCACGCAATGACGAGCCCTATATCAATCAGATTTTCCTCGGCAGTGCCGCCGGTGGTGCCAGTTCAAGTGCCGATGGCTGGTTACATTACGCCCATGCAGGCAATGGCGGCATGGCATTTGTTGACAGTATCGAATTGACCGAGCTCTATCACCCCATTCGCATCTATAAACGCGGTTTTGTCATGGATGGTGGAGGTGCGGGACGTCAGCGCGGTGCTCCCAGCAAGTACATCGAGTACGGGCCTATCGACTGCGACATGAAAGTGGCCTATGTGGCCGATGGTGCAAAAAATAATGCCAGGGGTGTTCGCGGTGGCAAGTCGGGAGGTGCTATTTCTCAGCACAAGGAATTTAAGGGTCAACGCGAAGCACTTCCCGCCTGCGGTGTGGTGACAATGCATGCCGATGAGCGCTTTATTATCAAGACTAACGGCGGTGGCGGTTACGGAAACCCTCAGGGTCGTGCGCGTAGTCTGGTAGAGCGGGATCTACGTGAAGGCTGGATAAGCGAAGATCAGGCCAGAGACACATACGGATGGACTGGGGATGTGCCTGCGCGCAATGCCTACGCTGTTCAATCCTACGAACAAGAACAGAGTTAATATCATGAACAAGGAAAATACTGTATCGCGAGTACTGGTAACCGCTGGAGGCTCGGGCATTGGTCGTGTAATTGCCGAGCACTTCCTGGCATCGGGAGCGCAGGTGCATATATGCGACTTGAGCCAGGAAGCACTGGATGATGCCCTGCAGGCAAATTCTGGTATGCGAGGCTCCCTTGCCAATGTAGGTAAGCCAGGTGATGTCGATAATTTATTTGCAGAGGCTACCGCCTGGATGGGCGGGCTGGATGTACTGGTCAACAATGCAGGCATTGGCGGACCCAATGCGCCGATTGATGAAATGGCAGATGATGAGTGGGACCTGACCATTCAAATAAACCTTAATGGTGCCTTCTATTGCGCCAAGCGTGCCGCCCGAATAATGAAACAGCAGAAATCGGGCTGCATCATAAATATTTCCTCAACTTCCGCTCGCACGGGTTTGCCCAATAGAGCGCCCTATGTCGCCTCAAAAGTAGGGCTGGAGGGGCTAACCCGTAATTTGGCACGGGAACTGGGCCCCTACAATATACGTTGTAATGCGCTTCTGCCGGGCTCTATGGAGAATGAGCGTGGTCGGATTTTATTGCAGCGCATCGCCGATCGCGACGGTATTACATACGATGAAGCGAAAAATAGACGACTGAAATATGTCTCGATGCGTACACGCATCGAGCCGAGTGAAATTGCGGATATGGCGGTATTGCTCTCAACCCATGCTTTTCGGCATGTTAGCGGGCAATTTCTCAGTGTATGCGGAAACGTTGAATGGGAGGGATAGGACACATGGAACTCAATGACATAACGCGGCGCAGTCTTCTTTCAAGAATTGGTCTTGCCACCAGTGTTTCGACACTTGGTATGGGTTTCAGCCAGTTGAATATGGCAGCGGAGGCCCACGGTGGCACCGGTATGTCCTCGGCGGCTCTGCCACCCAAATCCTGGTGGGAAATGGGCATGATGGAGGATGAGATACTGGAACAGGTTCTCATTTTCTATATGAGCCATACCTGGCAGCAACTCTCTGATATTGGCGAGTGCCTGGATACGGCTAACCGTATCAAACGCGGGGACCCCTGGAGCTGGTCAAAGGAGTGGGATAGCACGGCGAAGCGGCTGCAGGCCCTGGCAGAAGATAGCGAATCTCAGGGGCACCGGGTGAGCGCGGGGGAGGCCTATCTTCGGGCCAGCAACTATTACGTGGCCTCCATGCACAGGCATCCCGATCCCTACCATGACAGTATTGAACGAATGACCCGGGCCAGTGTTTCCTGCTTTAGCAAAGGCATAAAAAACCTCAACTTGCCGATCGAGGAAGTGCAAATACCCTATGAAGGCACAACCTTGCCAGGGTATTTCTTCAGGTCCCCGGTAGCCGATGCCAAAGCACCTACCATGATTATTTTTAACGGTCGGGATGCCTGGGCGATACAGGATAAGGTGCTGGCCGAGGCAGGTACTCGCCGCGGCTACCATGTGATGTTATTCGATGGTCCTGGACAGGGCCCTGTGCTCCGCTTGCAGGGACTTCCCTTTCGCCACGACTGGGAAAAAGTGATTACGCCGGTCGTTGACTATACATTAAAGATGGACGGCGTTGACCCGGACAGAATCGGGGTTATGGGTCTTAGTATGGGCGGTGTATTAGCGCCGCGGGCCGCCGCCTTCGAACATCGTCCCAAAGTGTATGTGGCCAACCCGGGGGTTGTTAGTTGGCTGGATGTTGTCAACGTTACGATTGCTCCACTGGTAGGTGGGCAGAGTGGCCTGGATCTGATTGATTCCGATCCTGCCGCCTTTGATAAAATTATGAATGACCTCATTGCACAGAGTTCCTTTATGAAGTGGGGCATGGAGGACACATACTGGAAGCAGGGTGTGCATTCTCCGGCGGCTCTCATGATTGAACTGCGCAAATACGACAACGCCAGTGTCGCAAAAAATATTCGAAGCAAGATGTTGCTTTTACATGGTGAAGCAGACCTGTGGGGCCAGGTCGACAAATTGAAAAAAATATCGGGTGGTCCGACAGATATCGTGAGATTTGACGGGGAGTATGCCGGCCAATTGCATTGCCAAACCGGTGCCTGGTCAATACTAACGCATAAACTTTACAACTGGCTGGATGAGAATTTGAAGGTTTAGCCAGAAATACATTTTGGGCTTTTCCCGTCGTAAGAGGCGGGGTTTTTTTACAATAGCTGGAACTTATGTCTATCAATAAACAGAGTAAATCCATCTACAGCTACCGGGGCACTTCGCCCCGAATTGCCAACGATGTCTTTATTGCTACGACAGCCAGTGTCATCGGTGATGTGGAAATTGGTGCGGGATCCAGTGTGTGGTTTTCCACGGTGGTTCGCGGAGATGAGGGCCTGATTCGTATTGGTGAGCGCTCCAATTTACAGGACGGCGTTATCGTACACAGTAATGCCGGCGACTCTGTCACTATTGGCGATGACGTAACCATTGGCCATGGAGCAATCATACACGGTTGTACGATCCACTCAGCAGCCCTGATTGGTATGGGGGCCGTAATCCTGGATAACGCAACGGTTGAAGCGGGTGCCCAGGTTGCCGCTGGTGCCGTTGTGGGGCCTGGGAAAACAATTCCGGCAGCTACTCTGTGGGCCGGTTGTCCCGCGCGCCAGATGAGGGAGTTAAGCGACGAGTCCGGGGCCGCAATTCTTCGTAGTGCCGAGGGATACCATAAAAAGTCGCGACGTTATCTGTCGGGCGAAGTAGAACGCCTGGAGTATGATTCGTGAGTCTAGTCGGAGCTACGCGTCCCTGTCCCCAGGACATTGCAGATGCTCACACCCAGATCGGCTGCGCTCGTTAAGTGGCAGGCCACTGTGTATTACGGAGCCGAAGCAGGCAAATGATGCAGCGCAGACCTACCAAAAAGTGTGGGCCAGAGATTTTTTACAGGATGTGCCTAATCTAGGCAAAGTGAAGAGGCCAGTATTATGAGTGACGTGATTTCATCGAATAGTCCGACAGTGCCAGGAAAGATTTTGGGGGTTCGGGTCGCAGATTTGTACGCCCTGCTGGGTGGAGCAGGTCTGCTATTTTTTATAGGATGGAGTTGGAACTCACCCCTGGCAGCCTGGCTTGCGCCGCTATTCTTGATCCGGTTTTTCAGGGCGCAGCAAAAGTGGACGACCACCCTGATTGCGCTGCCCATTATCTATTTTCCCCTGTGGTACAGTGTTACGGGTAAGTGGCCAATGCCCCTGAGTTTGGAATTTGCTTCGGCGTTTACTCGCCTGTTGCCTATCATTATAGCACTGTACATTGATCGCTTTGCCGCACGTCGCTTACTGGGCCTGGGACGATACATTGTCTACCCCTGTGCATTGGTTCTGGTTGATTTTATTCAGGGCATGGGCCCTATCGGTAGTGTTTTTTCACCGTCTGCAAGCCAATTTTCAATAACACCCCTGATTCAAGTCAGCGCTGTGACTGGCATATGGGGCATTACATTTATGATGGGCTGGTTTGCTACCACTGCCAATGCGCTGTGGGAGCGTGATTTTGACCTTGGTGCAACGCTTAAACCCGTACTTATATTTCTCAGTGTCCTTGCTCTTATATTTTTTATCGGTTCCATTCGCACTTCTTATTTTCGCCCTGTCGGGGAAACCGTGCGCATTGGTTCTGTAGCTCTTGATTTTGATAACCCCTATTGGGCAGAAATTAAAAAGGCGAATCCTCGCGAGGGCAAGGCAATCAATGCGCCGGGTTTTGCGCGGCTTATCAACAAGCTGTATGCCAGCAGTGAAGGCGCAGTGGCCCAGGGGGCAAAGATTATCTTCTGGTCAGAAGCCAACGCGCCAATGTACGAGGATGACGAAGAGGAGTTTCTGGCGCGAGCAAAGAAGTTTGCACAGGAAAATAAGATTTACTTTCTCCCAGGCATGCTGGTTTTACACTACGATCAAAAATATGCCCAAAACAAAGTTGTCATGATCAGCCCCGAAGGCGAATTACTTTTTACCTATGAAAAGACCAAAACGCCGAAGAAAACCAACTCTGATGGAAAACTGCACTATGTCGACACACCCTACGGCCGTATATCTGCAGCCATTTGTTTCGACATGGATTTCCCTAAATTTGCCAATCAAGTAGGTGGGCAGGGGGTTGATATTATGCTTGTTCCCTCCTGGGATATGGAGGGAATCAAGCCCTACCATTCTGACGTTGGTGCATTCAGGGCAATAGAAAATGGTTTTTCCTCGGTACGTCAGGTTGTCAAGGGAGGGTCTCTCGCCGTTGATTACCTGGGCAATGTTCTTTCCTACCAGGACTTTTTTGCGGTTGAGGATGCCACTATGATTTCCGATGTACCGGTAAAAGGCGTTGAGACACTATACGGCAGGTTTGGTGACTGGTTTGTGTATCTCAATGGCTTTGTATTATGTGGCTATATATTACTAGCGGTTCGCCGCCCCAGAACTTAAAGGATAAAGACTATGAATAGAGGCTGGTTGAATGTTGCGGTGGCATTTGTCACAAATTTTTTATCGATGGGCTTTGCGTTCTACGCATTCGGTGTTGTGCTGGAGCCAATTTCACGTGATTTCCCCGAGTCGGGGCGCCTTGGTGCGTCGATGATTCCTATGATTATGGGAGTGGCCATGGCGCTGTGTGCTCCTCTTGTTGGAAAATGGATCCCCAGACTATCGATGAAAAACCTGATGGCTGCAGGCTGTGTAGTGGGAGCCATCGGGTTTTTGTTGAGCTCGCGAGTGCTTGAATTATGGCAAATGGGCCTAATTTTTGGAACGCTGGTGGCGATATCGGCACAGATGATGGGAGGTGTGACGGCCCAGGTTCTGGTAGTAAATTGGTTTGAGAAAAACAGAGCGATAGCTCTGGGTGTCTCTCTACTGGGTCTATCGCTGTCTGGTGTGGTGATGCCGCATGTTGCTGCCTATATTGGTAGTGACGGGGGTTGGCGTGCGGTGTTTCAGTTCTTTGGTCTGGCCATGCTTATCGCGGCGCCCCTGGTCTGGTTCTGCGTTATTGGCAAGCCGGAAGAGATAGGCCTTGGTGTCGATGGTATTCCCTTGAGTGAGGCGCCGCCTCGTGTTGTGCCTCCTTCTTTTAGTCTGAAGCTTATTTATACCGACCCGATTCTCTGGAGCATAGGCATTCCGGTTGGAATTGCCTTTATGGGTTCTACAGCGATACTGCTTCATTCTTTCTCCTTTGCCAAGGATCTCGGTTTTACCGATGCTCATGCTGCCTGGTTTATCACGGCAATGGCCGGGGGGGCGGCTGGGGGCAAGCTTATTTTCAGCTGGCTGGCGCAAAAAATAGGAAACAAACAGGCGTTTATGGCTAGCTTGTCCTTCCAGTTTGTCGGTTTTATGGGGCTTATTTTTCTATCTGGTGAGGCGGCTAAGGTGACCTCTGTCGTTGCTGTAGGGTTGGGGTTTGGAGGCATTGTCCCCTTGGTTGGCGCAATTTTGGCACAGCTGTGGGGGCGCGCAAGTTTTGGCCCTGTACTGGGCGCAATTTTTCCTCTGTTTACCATATTCCAAGCTGGCGGAGCCCCCCTGGCAGGGTATGTTTACGACCAACAGCAGAGCTACGAGCCTGCATTTTGGCTGTTTGGAGTAGCCGTTCTTGCTGCAATTTTTCTCACAATGCGAATTCCCGAGCAACATCCCAATTTGAACCGATACCAATCCTGATAAGCGGACTATAATTTATGCAAATTCTTAATATGGCCACGCAGTTTTCCGACCGAGCTGCTGTAATAATGACTGGTTCAGGAGAGCAACTGACCTATGGTGAGATGGTGGCACGTGCCTGCCGCCTGGCTGACTATCTGAAGCAATCGGGGCTCAAACGGGGCGATAGTTTAGCCGTGGTGATGGAGAATAATCCGCGTTTTTTTGAAGTGTACTGGGCTGCCATGATGTCAGGCATGTATTATACGCCGGTCAATCGCTACCTCTCTGCGGAAGAAGCTGCTTTCATTGTCAACGATTGTGGCGCCAAAGTACTTGTGAGTTCAGCTGCGCTGGCTGATGTAGCAGAGGAAATGCTTCCACTGGTTCCAAATTGTAAGCTTCGTCTGATGACCGATGGCGCCACGGCGGGATACTTGCCTTATGAGGATGTTATAGCGGCGCATTGCCCCGACCATCCTGAGGCCCCGATGCGAGGAGCGGTACTGTTATACAGTTCTGGTACAACCGGGCGACCAAAAGGAATTTTGAGACCGTTACCCAAGCTGGGTGAAAAACCCGTTACGGTAAATATGTTGGCTCCGTTTGGTATTGGAACCGATACGAGGTATCTGTCACCTGCCCCGATGTACCACTCCGCTCCGATTGGCTTTGCCATGGGTGCCCAGGCCGTTGGCGCCACTGTGGTAGTGATGGAGAAGTTTACCCCGGAAGATGCACTGCAGGCTCTGGAGAAGTACGAGATTACCCACAGTCAGTGGGTACCAACAATGTTTTCCCGTATGCTGAAACTGCCTGAATATGAGCGTGAAAAGTATGACTTTCCACATCACAAAATGGCAATTCATGGCGCGGCACCCTGTCCTCCGAAAGTAAAACAGCAGATGATTGAGTGGTGGGGCCCTGTTTTACTGGAGTATTACAGCAGCAGTGAAGGCAATGGAATGACCTTGATTAATTCCAAAGACTGGCTCACTCATCCCGGGTCGGTTGGTCGTCCCATGATGGGCATTGTGCATGTCTGTGATGATGACGGCAATGAACTTCCCGCAGGTGAGGATGGCCTGATATATTTTGAGCAAAAGAAACGGTCATTTAGCTATCTGAATGACGATGACAAGACACGAGACTCAGCTCACCCGCTTCACCCAACATGGACAGCACTTGGCGATGTAGGGCACGTGGATGATGAGGGCTTTGTTTACCTGACCGACAGAAAAAGCGAGCTTATTATTTCCGGGGGCGTAAATATTTATCCGGCAGAGACCGAACACCTGCTTATTACCCATGACAAGGTTGCCGATGTGGCTGTGATAGGCGTGCCTGATGAAGAATTTGGAGAGAGCGTTAAGGCAGTGGTGCAGCTTGTTCCCGGAGTCGATGCCGGAATCGTTGTGGGAGAAGAGCTAATAGAGTTTTGTAAAGAGCACTTGGCGCACTACAAGTGTCCTCGAACGGTGGATTTTCTCGGTGAACTTCCCAGGTTGCCAACTGGAAAGTTGTATAAGCGACTTCT
>JAUVBI010000254.1 GCA_030591305.1 Pseudomonadota bacterium | reverse complement strand
TGGGCACACAAATTGCCAGCGCTGAGCCCGGCTGGTCCTATCGCCGTGCCATGCAGTATATCGCCGAGCAGGGCACCGGTGCGGTCGTCCTGATCGGCCAGCACACCAGCGCTGAACAAAGCCTCGCTGAGGTACTGAGTTTTCCGAACACTCCCGGCATAGCAGGACCGACCAGCTCAGAAGGCATCCAAAATTACCGGGTGATCGGTACCGGCTCACAGATACTTAAACGCCTGGGTAT
The DNA here is from genome assembly GCA_030591305.1 of Pseudomonadota bacterium. Next base: position 3,989 of record JAUVBI010000254.1, on the reverse strand, counting down.
AGGCAAGATGCGCCTGCTATCGGCGCCTGTGCATTTCAACGCCCTGTCGGGCTTTAACCTGGCGGTGACAGATTTCGTCCAGCCTTGAGGGGCTGGAATTTGTGCGTCGCCGCTCTCCCCTATTATTTCCCGGTGTAAACCACCAAACCCGAGCAGCGCCCGGGCAGCAGCAGTCAGTGCGAGTCAGCGAACCTCGACTCTGACGGGAATCCAGCGGTTGAGAATATATTGCAAGGTACCGTTGGCCTTCATCACCGACAGTGCCCGGTTCAACTCGCCAGCCAGGGCATCGTCCCCGGGGCGCACGGCCCAGGCCAGCATTTCCTCTGTCAAAGATGAGTACAGGCTAATCAGGTCCTCATTTTCTCGGGATGTAGCCAACTGCCAACTGGTGGGCGCATCGTGTATGTACAGGTCGATCTGGTCTGCACGCAGGCCGGTAAAAGCTGCGGCGGAATCCTGATAAAACTTGACCTCGGCATCCTCCAACTCGCGCTCGGCATAGGCTGCCCCGGTGGTACCCGGTTCCACTCCGACCCTGACACCTGGACGGTAGATAGCCCGGGGTTGAGCGAAGCGGGAAATCTTATCACGATGCAAAATTGCCATCTGCCCTACCGGCATAAAAGTAGCGGTAAACGTCACCTGCTCGCTACGCTCGGCGGTCACACTGAAGCCCGACATGATCACATCGATCTCACCCGCCAATAGCGCCGGAATAAGCTCATTGAAGGGCATATTCGAAAAACTGATCTTGCGCCCGACAATCTCGCCCACGGCGCGGGCATTATCGGCCTCTATACCCACAACTTGCCCGTTCTGCTGGAATACCAAAGGTGGATAATTCGCGCTGAGGCCCACACGTAGCACATCCGCAGCCATCGCCATGGGGGTCCCCAGTAATAATAGCAGCGCCAACAAGCTTTTTCTGATCATATGCCTGATTTCTCCTTCGAAAGTTATTGTACACGCAGGCCCTGGACAGCACGCGAGGGTGGATCTTGACGAACGCCTGAAGTTTACGGTTTAAGCAGGGAGAATTAACCCGCTTTACCGGCGCCCCCCGGCTCCATGAGATGGCGCGCCCACTCCTTTTTGCCGACCGACCTGTGCATCCCTCTTTTCTGCGGCTCGCGGTTCAATTTCCGGGCTAGCTTCACCCACGCCAGGTGCACGATTTCCGGGAAGGGTGTTATCGATACGATCCTCCTCCAGTCGACGCCGGGCGCGCACATTCTCATCCTCACCATCACCGCCGTAGTACGTGTCGACGGAGGCGCCCTCCGCCTGTTTATTGCCTGCCGCTGCCTCGCCACCCTGCTTCGAGGGTTCTTGAATTGTTGGGACCGTGACTTGCCCCTCCGGCGGGGGCTCAGCGATATTGGTCGAGGGCAGATCGACTAGCTCAGCGCCCGGTGTCGGTGTATCGCTGAATTCCGGCACCCCCCTGGCATCCTCGCTCTCGTAGATCTGCGCACTGACAGTGCCCTGCAGGAGCAGTGTGAAAACGCTGGCCAAAATTAACTTTAAACATTGCATATACATGCCCCTGACCTATGAATTCCCCACGGATAATAACCCTTGTAGCAACAAATCAACAAATTCTCCAGACTTTGAGCTGCCCCCTGCCCCCTGCCTGCGCTCTAAATGGCCAATTGAGCGCTGGATATACGCCGAGAAACGGTTTTTGACTACACTTCTATTGTCATACTCGCTGTGACTGCTGGCAGTAAAGCTTGAAGGAGAGGTTCAGAGGTCCTTGAAGCGCTGACGGCGCTCTATATCCGGGGGATATGGGCTATAATAAACATTGACACCCACTGGATTAAGTTTATAGTGGCGCCAGCTTGGAAAAGCGATTGTTATTTATTTTCCCCATTTCGAAGTCCCGCTGTACTACCTCGTCCTGAAGTCTTTAAATAAAAAGCCCTAGTTCCAGCACTAATGCCTTTAACCAAGGGCGTGAAATTTTTTGAATATATAGGATATGAAAATGACTAACTCTGTAACCGGCACCGTTAAGTGGTTTAACGAATCAAAAGGCTTCGGCTTTATCGCACAGGAAGACGGCCCGGACGTTTTTGCACACTTCAGCGCCATCTCAGGCTCAGGCTTCAAGACCCTGGCTGAAGGCCAACGCGTTGAATTTACTGTTACTGCAGGCCAGAAAGGCCCACAGGCAGAAAATATCGTCGCAATCTAAAGGCTTACTAGTGGTGTCCCGCAACTCTGCTGGACACCATTTGCGTATTTAGACCGCAATAAAATAAAGCCAGTGCCTTACGGTACTGGCTTTATTTTTAGTCAAACCGCAGGCATGGCACGCCCCAGCATCGGTTTACTCTATTCCTTCAACCGCAAAGATCGCCCTGCCAATAGCGCAATAGCGGATATTACCTGCCTGCGCCTACCCAGAACACCGCCAAAATCCACACCATCCTGCTTTGCCAGTGCATACCCCTCAGCACGATAGCATCCCACATGACATATTTCTCCGGAGTCAGCGCCCGTAAGTCAGGAGTTCTGCCGCCGTTTTACCCGCCACCAAAGTCCACCGTAACTTTCCACACCCTGCTCCAAACGTGGTTTCTTCGGCCTTTATTTTATGGTATTTTGTCGCCAACTTAATATTTTTTAATGCTAGAGATCATAAAATGACCAAGACTCACAAGCTACTCCCATTAGCTGGCCTCATGGCTGCGCTGGCACTTTCAAACCCCGCCTATTCCGCATCGAACTCCGATAAAACGCCGAGCTACGAACCAGAACGCAACGCACAAGGCCACCCTAACCTACAGGGAGTTACCTGGGATTTCCGCACGATAACTCCATTCGAGCGACCTCTTGAGCTGGGCGACAAGGCCGTATTCACCGAAGAAGAGTCCGAGGCGTTCAGGAAGAACAAGCTGGCAACCACTAATGTTGATTTAAACCGGGATAAAATTCCCGCAAAATTTGATGTTGAGGCCGCACATAACGATTTCTGGATGGATTTTGGTACGGTAGTGGACGAAGAGGGTAGGACGTCTCTAATCGTTGACCCACCCAATGGGCGCTTACCAGAGCTCACCGATAAAGCAAAAGCCCAGATGAAACTCAGTGGCCTGCGTATCCCTCCAGTACGTGAGTATTACTCTCTCGGCTTTGATGTCTCTAAATTTCGGCCAGCAGGGCCGGAAGTTTTGGGGCTCTCTGAACGCTGTCTATTATCACTTAATTCTGGCCCACCACTCTTGCCAAGCGCTTACAACAACAACCTTCGCATAGTACAAACACCTAATCACGTTGTTCTCTACACCGAAATGATCCACGATGCACGCATCGTCTCTATAGATGGCAGCCCACACCTGCCATCGGAACTGCGAAACTGGACCGGGGATTCACGTGGCCACTGGGAAGGTGACACGCTGGTTGTTGAGACGACTAATTTCATAGATAGAATACCAACTCTCCAGTTGCCAATTAATCTTATCGACTTTAGTAAGAATGCCGCAGTCGGCGCAGGTGCCAGCAAGCACTTGCTGGAAAAGTTCACACGGGTTAGCGAATCACGCTTACTCTACGAATACACGGTTACCGACCTCACAACGTTTACCCAGCCCTATAGCGTGGCATACCTGCTGCGAGCCACCGATGACCAAATGTTTGAATATGCCTGCCATGAGGGCAACCACGCCTTGGCAAACATGTTAAAAGGCGCCCGGCAAGCTGAAAAAGAAGAAGCCGCAGCAAGTGCGAACCCCTAGCACATAGGGAATACATTAAGGTTTTCAACCTGCAGCGGGCTTTCTTACTATCCCGCTGCGACAATTCGTAACCATATGGAGAAAGTAAATGGCTAGACTGACAGGTAAAGTGGCGATAATTACTGGCGCGGCCCAGGGTATGGGTGCTTCACACGCGAAACTGATGGCTGCCGAAGGCGCAAAAGTTATCCTGACGGACGTGAATGAAAAAGATGGGGCTGCGCTGGCAAAAGAAATTGGAGA
>JAUVBI010000184.1 GCA_030591305.1 Pseudomonadota bacterium | reverse complement strand
GTTTGCCATTCCTGAGGGAGTGATTTATCTCGATGGCAACTCGCTGGGTATAAAACCCAAAGCAGCCTTGGCCAGGGCCAGGGAAGTGGTAGAGCAGGAGTGGGGCGCTGACCTGATTATGAGCTGGAACAAGGCCGGCTGGTGGGATTTACCCCTTATCCTGGGAGACAAGATTGCCCGACTAATCGGCGCTGATGCCGGCGAGGTTGTGGTGACCGACTCCACCGGTATCAATCTGTACAAGGTGATATCCGCAGCTTTGGGGCTGGTTCCGGGTCGTCGGATTATTGTGATGGAGGGCAGCAATTTTCCCACCGATAACTACATGATCCAGGGGCTGCTTGAACAGTTGGGAGACGGCTACGAAATCAGGTTTGCCGAAGAGGATGAACTGGAGGCTGCGATTGACGACGACGTCGCCATTGTGTGCCTCACCCAGGTGCATTACAAGTCCGGTCGGGTATTGGATATGTCGGCCATCACAGCGCAGACCCAGGCGGCAGGTGCAATCTCTGTGTGGGATTTGTGCCACAGTGCGGGTGCCCTGGAAGTTGATCTCAACGCCTGTCGTGCCGACTTTGCCATTGGTTGCACCTATAAATACTTAAATGGCGGACCGGGTAGCCCGGCCTTTATCTTTGCGGCGAAACGGCATCAGGGAGCGGCCAGGCAACCCTTGACCGGTTGGTGGGGGCACGCTGACCCTTTCGCTTTCGAACGCGATTACCGCCCCGCAAATAATATTCGCCAGATGCTGAGTGGCACCCAACCCATTTTAAGCCTGGCGGTTGCCGAAGTGGGTATAGACCTGTTTTTGCACGCTGATATGGCAGAGGTTCGTAAAAAGTCACAGGCGCTTACCGGTATCTTTATCGACCTGATAGAACAGCGCTGTGGGGATCACGATTTCCACCTGGTGAGCCCCCGGGATGCGCAGCGCAGGGGTAGCCAGGTGTCACTTGACCATGAACACGGTTACGCCATTGTACAGGCACTCATCGCGCGAGGCGTAATCGGTGATTTTCGCGCTCCGCATAATATGCGCTTTGGTTTTGCGCCACTGTATGTAGGCTATACCGATGTGTGGGACGCGGTACAACACCTGGTGGAAATTATGGCTGGCCAGGAGTGGCGGCGCGAAGAATTTAACCGGCGCGAAGCGGTGACCTGATGGCGGCGCTGGTACTCAGGTAGAGGCACCTCTTGCCCTAAACTAAAAAAACCGGCACATTAGCTTCCCTTGTATTTAGTAAAAACTCTGGGGAAGCCCGTGCATTATATTTTGATAGTAATTTTGGCGCTGGTATCTGCCTGTGCTCGCCAGGAAAGTGATTTCGCAACGGAGGAAAATAGCATGTCTGGTTCCCTACCTTATGGTGCCTGGCCCTCGGTTATCAGCGCCGCCTCAGTGGTAGAGGGCAGCCGGGGCCTAAGCTCACTGAGTTTTGATAATGGCTCACTTTACTGGCTTGAATCCCGTCCACAAGAGGGTGGGCGCACGACCATTATGCGCATGAAGAAGGGCGGTGAGCCCGAGGAAATACTACCGGCCCCCTGGTACGCTCGAACCCGAGTGCAGGAATATGGCGGGGGCGCAGTATTGGTTGCTGATGGAGTGGTGTGGTTTTCCAACTTTGAAGACCAGCGCCTCTATCGCCTGGTGCCGGGTGAAGAACCGGTTGCTGTTACACCTAAGGAAGATTTGCGCTATGCGGGCTGTGTGCTGGACCAAACCCGCAATCGCCTGATCTGCATACGTGAAGATCACCGCGTTCTGGGGGAGCCGCGTAACACCCTGGTGGCCCTGCCTCTAGAGGGAATGTCTGAAGGTGAGGTGCTGTTTGATGACAGTGATTTTGTCTCGGCAGTAAAACTGTCGCGCAATGGCAGCCGCATTGCATTCACCAGTTGGCGTCATCCCAATATGCCATGGGACAGTACCAGCTTATGGTCGGCCTTGTTTGATGATCAGGGCCAACTAACGGAGCTTACGTTACACAACGAAGGCGAGAGTGAGTCGGTAATTAATCCTCAATGGGGAGCAGGAAAGCAGCTGTATGCCATTTCCGACAGGGACAACTGGTGGAAAATTTATGAGGTAGAAGGGCAGGGATTTACGGCAATAAACAGCGGCCTGAATCAGGTGGAGATTGGCGGCCCGGATTGGACGATAGGGCGAGATTATTATCACTTACTGGGCGATGGCAGAATGCTTGTCCAGGGGGAAAACCGGGGGTCAGGTCTAGATTTTAGACTCTAAAAACTAGACCTGACCCCAAAACTCGCACTGACCCCAAAACTCGTGACCCCAAAACTACGAAGAATTTAACCGGCGCGTAGCGGTTACCTGATGGCAGCGCATATGAGCAATTGGCAGAATTTAAATCACGTCGTAAATCTGGCGCCTGGTGAAGTTATGGAAATACAATGGCAGGGAGATGACCTGCTGTTATATAGAACAACAGCGGGCGAATACCGAGCCATCACTGCCTATTGCCCGCATATGGGCAATTACATTCCGAATGGGCTTGCACCGGGCCAGCCTCTGTCCGAGCTGTTTCATCAGGATGAACTACGTTGTCCCTATCACGGTTGGCGCTTTAATGGCGGGGGGCAGTGTACCCATATTCCCCAGGGGCAGCGTGTTCCGGCAGCGGTTAAACAGGGCAGGGCAGTGGCCCGTTGCTGGCGGGTCAGGGAAGAAAACGGCAGGATTCAGCTTGCTGCGACGTGACGCCACAGGTCGCGATAGTCGTAGTCAGTTTTTACTATCTGGTTGAGGCGATTGTAGGAGGCAAAATCACTGACAAGATGTATCAATTGTACGATGCCTTTATCGGTTAAACCTATATCCCGGAGTTCTTCTACCTCCCCATCACTTATCGCCTGTGGGTCAGTATTGGCTTTAAGACAAAACTCAAGAAGTGTGCGCAAGCGATTATCGTCGATGATTTCAGTACCTTGCTCCAATAATTGGGAGACATAGTCCTGCTCTTTGTCCAGGGCATAGTTTAATATGGTACAGAATGCCGCCGTACAGTATTCGCACTCGTTAGCCTTGGAGACAATAACACCAACGTGTTGTATCTCTTCCATAGTGAGCTCGCCGGTTTCCCAAAGTACTTTTGTCGCACCCAATTTTGCATTGAAATACTCTGGAAAGTTCATTTCTACGAGGAAGTGATTGGGTACCTTGCCCTCTGCATCTGTCACCCAGTCAAACAGGGCGAGTGAAATCGGGTCAGTGACAGTTTTGGGGTCAATAATTTTTATGCGTGCCATTTTATTCCCTCTATGGGTTTACCGTGTAGAGCCGCATCAAGGTTTAATAACAATCGATCCGTCATAGAGACCGTCCAGCAGTGAACTGGCCAACAGTTTGGCCGACTGGCGCTTGTCACCTCTGTGCATTTCTATTGTTAGGTGACCTCCATCATCTTCTACCACATCAAACACGGTCTTGTTATTAAGTACAAAGGTGTTGCCTAAAAAGGTAATGCTTTGAACTTTTTCCTCATGTTCAATTCGATCGAGGCGACTTTCAATGTACTTAAAAAATGCAGTGAGTGCATCTTCCAGGTTATCGGAGGAGTTGTTATCGAGCGTGGCTACCACGCCATTGGGGGCGATGCTTTTGACTCGCTCGCCAAGGCATGCCTGCTCTCCCGACAATTTAAATTGTACCTGGTATCCAGGCTCAAACTGGAGGCTCAGGTTGCAGACCTGGCCAGCTGAATCGACCACACCGGGCTGCATTTGTAGCTCAATATGCCCGATGGCGTAGCGCTGAAAATAAGCCCTGGCGATGGCAGACATCAGCTACCGCCAGGAGCTGGTTTAAGCAGGCCGTACACCGTTGCCAAAAGGCCAAGTATCATACCGGTGGAGCCAACAACAGAGAGTATCTTGCCGAACCCGGCGAGCGGGCCGATCTGGAGTAATACGCCCAGAGGGAACAACGTGGCGCTGGCTGCCAACAGACAGGCCAGTAGCACACGATGTTTCTCAGTAAGAGCCAGGCGATCGAAGCTGAGACCCAGTACGATAAGAATGAGTGACAACATTCCCCAGTGGCCGTGGGAATGAACTTCGTAGCGGTATTCCCGGGTGAGGGCGCCATAGGAATCAAGGGCGGCGTACGCCGCATCCATATTGCCGCTGGATGCTTCGGTAAAACCGGTGGCCATCTGTGTACCCATACCCACCAGTGTCTGGTGTTCATCGAACAGGGCATATGCCACACCATAGGCCATAGTGAAGGCAATCAGGGCGAGGCCAGAAAGAACCAGTATCCGCTGGGCCGTGCTCACGATAGCTCTCCATCTTGTGCATCTACTGCCCCGGTATAGCGCAGCAGGCCAAATAACATAGCCATAAGTGCAACAATCATGGTGAAGCCGAAAAAGTCTGCAAGAACACTGCCTATAATGCCCAGTTTAATTTCCATCAAGATGCCAATTGGGAGCCCAAAGGCACTGACAACAGCGAGTTGAGCCCACCACCTGCGAGTGCGCTCGGTGTAGTGTATAGCCACCTGCATAAAGGACATGAGTAACAACAAAATACCCATCTCATTAATATGGGTGTGAACGGCGATATTGATGGCGCGAACCATTTGGTAATTGCCGTAGGCATTAAAATCTGCACCGAGTAACGCTTGCTCCGATGCCGCCGCATGGGTAACGATACGTTTCAAAATATCCACTTCGGATGCTGCCACGCCAGACTGTGTCCAGGCTGCGTAGCCTGCGCCGTAGAGAAACCCACATACCAGTAGCAGTAATCCGCCCGCCAGCAGGGTTTGGGAGGCTCGCTTGCCCGAGTGGCTTGAGGCCGGCTCTACCTTGGAATTTTCGTGCTCGCGACTGTGACGCCAGAGCCCCAATAACTGGAGGGCCACTGCCACTGCCAGCAGAGCACCGAATAAGTCGGCAAAAATACTGCCCCAACCAATGTGTTCCAGCGGACTATAGGCCAAGCCTACATAGTAAATAGAAAAAATGGAAACAGGAAGGAGGGCGGCAGACACAATAAATAACCAGGCAGCGCGCCGTTTTAAAGTTGGTGATAGTGCTACCCAGGGTTGCAACATGGCAAGCAGCAGAGCGATATACCCCATGTGGATAATATGCGAGTGGGTATCAACTTTGGTGCCGCGATTTTCAAGAAAGCCGCCTATGGCCATAAAATGCGCCAGAATACCCTCGGCATCGCCTGCCGGAACCAGTTGCGAGGCCGCGTACATCGCCTCCCCAATACGGGCGTTGTTGGGGTGCAGCACAAACATGGCGAAGACATCGCCAAATAACATGCCTGCTGCAACGAGTAGTATGCCTCCGATTGCCAGCAACCTCTGGGTATTGGTTCCCAGAGGTGCTTCAAGCGAAGCAGGTGCCGTCACGAGATTAGCTTACTTTGTGGGTGCAGGCTTCAGGTGGGGTAGCACTTCCTCACCAAACAGGCGGACCGTTTCGAGATTATCCTCTTCTGTTTCGCCGACAACTTCCAGTAGTGGTGTATTCAAACCCGCGTCGATTAGTTCCTGAGTTATTTCGCGGCACTCTTCGGGTGTGCCAGAGATAACGGTAAAGTTACGCTGCATTTCATCAGTAACAAGATGGGTAACATCATCTGCAGTACCGTCTTCAATAGCCTTGCGGAAGGGGTCCCATGATGAATCAGGCAAACCAGAGCCCGCCAGAATTACATCGTTCTTGATGTTGCGCAACTTGTTAACAATGTAGGTGCCGGTGTAGGAACGAGTGGCTGCCTTGGCTTTTGCACCGTCCTTGCTGCATGCCGCAAGAATAACGCCGCCAACCGGGAAGTCTGCTGGTAAGGTGCGACCAGCTTTCTCTGCACCTTTGCGCATATTGCCTATTGCATATTCAACAAACTTTGGTGATGTCAGACCGGCGAGCAACATGCCGTCACTGGAACGTCCCGCCAGACGTTGCATGAAGGGTCCCGTTGCGCCAACGTAGATGGGTATTTCAGTGCGCAGGCCATCGGCCGCTCTATCGTAGGCGGGCATACTGGATTTAAAGAACTTACCTTCGTAGCTGTATTCTTCGCCGGTGAAAATCTTGCGCATGATATCCAGTGATTCCTGGTGAACAGGCACGGGCTTCATTTCGTCGATGTCGTATTCCAGGTACTCAATGCCAACTTTGCCAACACCCAGACCCATTATAAAGCGTCCACCGGACAGTTCGTCTATGCCGGCGCACTCTGACGCCTGAATGGTCGGATGGCGCACGTAGGGTGACGTAATGCCCAGGCCTATGGTGATTTCTTTGGTTGCCATAGTTGCTGCCGCCAGGGCAGTGAAGCAGCCACGTGATTCGAGTCCGTAGGAGCGGAACCAATGGTAGGCCTCTGCGATCCAGAAAC
>JAUVBI010000138.1 GCA_030591305.1 Pseudomonadota bacterium | reverse complement strand
GGGTCAACTTTGACGTCTATTTCCTGGAGTCGTCGCTGTACGAGTCCGGTCAGGTAGAGGCCACGGTGACGCATTTAGTTGAGAACGGGCACACCTACGAGCACGAGGGCGCACTGTGGTTACGCAGCACAGATTTTGGCGATGACAAAGACCGGGTAATGCGTAAAACCGATGGTGGCTACACCTATTTTCTGCCGGATGTGGCCTACCACCTCAATAAATGGCAGCGCGGCTTCGTCCGCGTCATCAATGAACAGGGTGCCGACCATCACAGCACCGTAACCCGTGTACGTGCAGGCCTGCAGGCCCTCGACGAGGGTATTCCCGAGGGCTGGCCCGAATATGTGCTACACCAGATGGTCACGGTTATGCGCGATGGCGAGGAGGTAAAGCTTTCCAAACGGGCGGGCAGCTACATCACGCTGCGAGACTTGATCGATGAGGTGGGGCGCGATGCCACACGCTATTTTCTGGGAGCCAGGGCAGCTAATTCACAGCTTAATTTTGACATTGACCTGGCCTTGTCAAAAACCAATGACAACCCGGTCTATTACATCCAGTACGCCCACGCCAGGGCCTGCAGTGTCATGCGCAAAATGGCAGAGCAGGGCTGGCAGTGGGATGCCAACTTCGCTCTGCAACAGCTGGATCAACTGACACAGGACGGCGAAAAAGCACTATTGCGCCGCCTGGATCGTTATCCAGAAATGGTAGGCAAAGCCGCTGCGAGTACCGAGCCCCACGCGGTGGCCAGCTATCTGCGTGAACTGGCTGGTGATTTTCACAGCTACTACAACGCCCACAAAATGTTGGTGGAGGACCCGGCAATGCGCGCTGCCCGGGTGGCCCTCAGCGAAGCAGTTCGCCAAGTGGTGGCCAACGGCCTCGCCCTGCTGGGTGTATCGGCACCGGAGTCCATGTAAGCCATGCCCAGAGACTATGCCAAAGCGCGCAAGCCCAGCACGCGACGGCCCAAAAAAAACAATTCCCGCAAGGCCGCCACAAACACCGGCACCTCGGTCCACGGCTGGCAACTGTATTTCGCTGGACTCTTTTCCGGCGTGTTTTTAAGCTTTTTATTGTACCTGGGCACCTTGCCCCCCGGCACCGGAGCGACACCTCAGGCCACCCTTGATGACTCCGGACCGACCCCAGCAGAACCACCCAGGCCCCGCTTCGATTTCTACACACTGTTGCCGGAGCAGACCATGGATGTAAATATTAATCCAGTCGAGGCTGCGGTGGCCCACGCCAGCAAGCCCAGCGAATTCTTTCTGCTGCAGGCTGGCGCCTTCAAACAGCGGGAGGACGCCGAGAGCCGCAGGGCTCAATTGCTACTGCTCAACCTGACTCCAAAAATTGAAGAAACTAACGGCGACAACGGGCGCTGGTACAGAGTCTACCTGGGCCCCTTTCAGTCCCGCTCCAAGCTCAACAAGGCACGCAGCCTGACGGCGGCACAGAATATCGATACCTTGCTACTAAAACGGAGCAGCACCTAAACCGAGCCCGGGCCATCGGTACTTGAAATTCAGGTGCCCTCCCCCCATATCCTCCAGACACAAGCAGGAGATCCACAGTGGAACAATACAGAGGTACGACAATTCTCTCGGTGCGCAGGGGGAATAGCGTTGTCATAGGTGGCGATGGCCAGGTATCCATGGGCAACACCGTGATGAAGGGCAATGCCCGAAAAGTCCGGCGCCTGTACAAGAACCAGGTTCTCGCGGGCTTTGCCGGCGGCACCGCAGATGCCTTTACCCTGTTTGAACTGTTTGAAGCCCAGCTGGATAAGCACCAGGGGAACCTGGTACGCGCGGCTGTGGAACTGGCCAAGGCCTGGCGCACCGAGCGCGCCCTGCGCCGCCTTGAGGCGCTGCTGGCCGTGGCCGACAAAGACACGTCCCTGGTTATTACCGGCAATGGCGACGTCATCGAGCCAGAGGACAACCTCATTGCCATCGGCTCGGGCGGTCCCTACGCCCAGTCAGCGGCCAGGGCACTGCTGGATAATACCGAGCTCGATGCACGAACTATCGTGGAAAAGGGTCTGGGTATCGCCGCGGACATCTGCATCTACACCAACCACAACAGAACCATAGAACAACTGGATTTTTAGGCCTCCCCATGTCAAATATGACCCCCCGTGAAATCGTTCATGAACTGGACAAACATATCATCGGCCAGGAGCCGGCAAAACGCGCGGTGGCCATCGCCCTGCGCAATCGCTGGCGCCGCATGCAACTACCCGAGGAGCTGCGGGTAGAAATTACGCCAAAAAATATCCTGATGATTGGCCCCACAGGGGTGGGGAAAACTGAAATTGCCCGCCGCCTGGCCAAGCTGGCCAATGCACCCTTCGTCAAAGTAGAAGCCACCAAGTTTACTGAAGTGGGCTATGTGGGCCGGGATGTGGAATCTATCATCCGCGACCTGGTCGATGTGGCAATAAAAATGTATCGCGAGCAGGAAATAGAAAAAGTGCGCTTTCGCGCCGAGGAAGCCGCCGAAGAGCGCATATTGGATATTTTACTGCCCCAGGCCAGGGACAGTGAGGCCGACACAACATCCAATACCCGCCAGTTGTTGCGCAAAAAACTGCGCGAGGGCGATTTAGACGAAAAAGAGATAGAGCTGGAAGTCAGCACTGCAGCACCCGGCGTGGAAATTATGGCCCCGCCTGGCATGGAAGAAATGACCAACCAACTACAGGGCATGTTTTCCAACATGGCGCAGCAGCAGAGCAAGAACCGCAAAATGCCCATTCGCGCCGCCTTTGACGCCCTGTGCGAGGAAGAGGCGGCAAAAATGGTCAATGAAGAAGAGCTGAAGCAGCAAGCCATCCACGCAGCCGAGCAAACCGGTATTGTATTTATTGACGAGCTGGACAAGGTGGCCAAGCGCAGCGAGGGCGCAGGCGCCGACGTCTCGCGTGAGGGCGTACAGCGCGATCTGCTGCCGCTCATCGAGGGCAGTACAGTGACCACCAAGTACGGCATGATTAAAACGGACCACATATTATTTATCGCCTCAGGGGCATTTCACCTGGCAAAACCCTCAGACCTGATACCGGAATTACAGGGGCGCCTGCCCATCCGGGTGGAACTGTCGGCCCTGAGTTCCGGTGATTTCGAGCGGATTCTGACCGAGCCTGACGCCTCCCTCACCGAACAATACCAGGCCCTGCTGGAAACCGAGGGGCTGCGCATAGAGTTTGACGAGGGCGGCCTGCGTCGCATCGCCGAGACCGCTTGGCGGGTAAACGAGAAAACAGAAAATATCGGCGCGCGGCGTCTGCATACCGTCATGGAGCGCTTACTGGACGAGGCATCATTTACAGCCTCAGATGCAGGACTGAGTGACGAGGTTCTGCTTATCGACACCGAGTACGTAGACAAGCAACTGAAGGAGCTAAGCGAAGATGAAGACCTGTCACGTTTTATTCTATAGGGCTCGCTGGATATGAACAGCACAGACCCTAGACCCACTGGCATCCAGTTACATAGCAAATCCAGGCAGCTGGAATTGGAGTATGGCGACGGTGAAAGCTATTCCCTGAGCTGCGAGTACCTGCGCGTTTACTCCCCCTCGGCAGAGGTGCGCGGCCACGGCCCCAGCCAGGAAGTACTGCAAACAGGCAAACTGAATGTCACTATCACCGCCATCGAGCCCGTAGGCAACTATGCATTGCAACTGGTTTTCAACGACGGTCATGACACTGGATTGTACTCCTGGGCCTATCTGTACGAGCTGTGTACGCAGCAGGACCCGTGGTGGCAGGATTATCTGGAACGCATATCGGTAGAGGGGGCCAGTCGGGATCCGGATGTGCAGGTTTTGAAGCTTTGATGCAATAGATACACCAATCTATTCAAGCTACAATGCAAGATCATGTCTCGTATAAATCGCATCATAAAAATCCTGGGCGTCGTAAGCCGCTATCGGCTGGATGAGTTTGTAGACACAAGTTCGCTGTCACCCCTGCCACATGCCCTATTCAGGATTATCCCCTGGCAATTGCGCGCAGCGCCGAATTTGCCACGGGGCGTGCGAATTCGGCGTAGCTTGGAAGAGCTGGGGCCGGTCTTTATCAAGTTTGGCCAGATGCTGTCCACGCGCCGGGATTTGCTCCCCGATGACCTGGCGGACGAACTCGCCAAGCTACAGGATGACGTGCCCCCTTTTCCGCAGCAGCAATCCATCGCTATTATCGAGCAGGCACTGGGCAGCCCGGTTGCAGAATTATTCGCAAGTTTCGACGCCACACCCATGGCCTCCGCCTCTGTCGCTCAGGTTCACACGGCTACCCTGCACAGTGGGGAAAATGTGGTCGTCAAGGTAATACGCCCCGATATAGAGCCCATTATCCGACAGGATATTGCCCTGCTATTTACCCTGGCCAAATTAATTGGAAAATACCTGCCCGATGGCAAGCGTCTGCGAGCGGTAGAAGTGGTTGCCGACTACGAAATAACCATTCTCGATGAATTGGACCTGCAGCGAGAAGCTGCCAATGCGTCCCAATTACGGCGAAATTTTGAAAACAGCAATGTGCTCTATGTCCCAAAAGTCTACTGGGATTACAGCTGCCGCAATGTCTATACCATGGAGCGAATTTCAGGAACGCCGGTAACTGCACTCAATGAGCTCCGCGAGAAGGGTGCCGACCTCAAGCTACTGGGGGAGCGAGGGGTCGAAATATTTTTCACCCAGGTGTTTCGCGACAGCTTTTTCCACGCTGATATGCACCCGGGAAATATATTCATCGATGCCACCGATCCAGCGGATCCAACCTATATCGTTATAGATTGCGCCATCATTGGTACGCTCAGTGATTCAGACCAGTACTATCTGGCGCGCAACCTGCTGGGAATTTTTAGACGCGACTACCACGAGGTAGCCCAGCTTCACGTGGAGTGTGGTTGGGTGCCTCCCCAAACCCGTGTGCAGGATTTTGAATCCGCCATGCGCGCAGTTTGTGAGCCTATCTTTGAACGGCCGATCAGTGAGATTTCCTTTGGCCAGTTATTGATTTATTTATTCCAGACAGCCAGGCGTTTCGGCATGGAGATACAGCCCTCGCTTATCCTGCTGCAAAAAACCCTACTTAATATCGAGGGGCTGGGCCGACAGCTATACCCCGAGTTGAACCTGTGGGATACCGCACAACCCTTTCTGGAAAAATGGGTAGAGGACCGGTATTCGCCCGACAACATGCTAAAACGCCTTCAACAACAGGCACCCTCCTGGCTGGAGCAACTTCCCCAACTACCCGATGCCGTTATGGAGAGCATGCAGCAGTCCCGCGAACTGGGGCAGCAATCAAATCTTCAGCGCGAGCGCCTGGATATACTACAGCAACAACTGGATGGCGGCGGACGTAGGCGCAGCTATCGCACAATGGCAGCCGTAGTTCTGGTGCTTGCGGCAATTACCGCGACTCCCGGGGGCTTGCTACAACTGGCAGACATTCCCGCCACCGCCTGGGCGCTGGCCGGTCTGGCACTTGTTCTGTTCTGGCGCGGGGACAATCGCGGCTGATGTACCCGAACCCCGCCTGTGGCATAATGCACCCGCACAGGGAGCTATTTCATGACAGACACCGGGGCTTTTTCCCAACAGCTGAAATTAAATGACCAGGGACTGATTCCAGCCATCGCCCAGGATTGGGAAACCGGGGAAGTGTTAATGCTCGCCTGGATGAATCCCGAGGCAGTGGAGTTATCGGTGCAAGAGGGAAGAGCAGTATACTGGTCCCGCTCTCGCCAGGCGCTATGGCGCAAGGGTGAAGAATCGGGGCATGTGCAATACCTGAAGGAGCTGCGCCTGGATTGCGATGGCGACACCTTGCTATTAAAGGTTGAGCAAGTGGGTGGTATCGCCTGCCACACAGGAAGGCGCAGTTGCTTTTACCAGCGACTGGACAACAAAGGCTGGCAGGTAACGGACGAGGTGCTGCGCCCGGCTGAAGAAATATACCGGAAAAAATGATGAATGATGTACTGCAACAACTGACTGCCACGCTGGAGCTACGCAAGAACGCCGATCCAGAGCAATCCTATGTCGCGAGCCTGCATCAAAAGGGCCTGAACAAAATTCTTGAAAAAGTGGGTGAGGAGGCCACAGAAGTCATTCTGGCGGCCAAAGATGCACAGCGCAGCGGCGATCAAACTGAGCTGATTGCGGAGACCGCCGACCTGTGGTTTCACTGCATGGTCATGTTGTCCCATCTGGGTGCCAGCGCAGAGGACGTGACCGCAATATTGCGTGATCGCTTCGATTTATCGGGCCTGACGGAAAAAGCCGGGCGGAAAAATACAGATTCAAGTGGAAATAACTCCTAACTAATTTACAACAGAGGAAGAAAAAATGGGTATTGGTGGAATCAGTGTATGGCAACTTCTTATCATACTTGCCATCGTAATCATGTTATTTGGCACCAAACGGCTGCGGACCCTGGGTGGCGACTTGGGCAGCGCTGTAAAGGGTTTCAAAAAGAGCATGTCTGACGATGAAGCAGAAAAAACACCCGAAGATGAGAGTAATTCGGCTACCGAGTTGGACAAAGACAAATAGTGTTCGACATTGGTTTTGCAGAGCTTGTCATTATTGCGGTGGTGAGCCTACTGGTAATTGGCCCGGAGCGATTGCCCACGGCCATCCGAACAGGCAGTATCTGGCTGAATAAAATTAAACGGGGCTTTAATGACATCAAGCAGGAGGTGCAACAGGAGTTGCACAACGATGGCGTATTACAGGAATTGCGCAAGACCGGTGAGGACCTGAAAGATCAGGCCAAGAGCATTCACCAGGATATTCAAAAGACGACGGATGCCCTCACAGAATCTGCAGTGCCGGGCAGCCCTCCAAACCCGGTTGCAAGCGAAAAGGTAGAAAACAGCGCCGATGATTCAGCGGAGAAAGATCAGCCATGAGCGACGCTCCGCAAATCGAGGATCAGCCCAAACCGCTGGTAGCACACCTCACCGAACTACGCGATAAATTGCTGCGAAGTTTACTGGCGATACTCATCGTATTTATTTGCCTGTTTGCCTTCGCCAATGACATTTACACTTTTGTATCCGAGCCCCTGCGCGCCATCCTGCCAGAGGGCGCCACCATGATCGCCACCGATGTGGCCTCCCCGTTTTTAACACCATTCAAGCTGACCATGGTAGCCGCCGTCTTTCTCGCGATCCCCTACGTGCTCTATCAAGTGTGGAGCTTTATAGCCCCAGGCATGTATCGCCATGAAAAGCGCCTGGCCATTCCGTTATTAGTATCTAGCGTCGCCCTTTTCTACGCTGGTGCCGCCTTCGCCTACTACGTTGTGTTTCCCTTGATATTCGCCTTTTTCACCAGTGTCGGGCCAACGGATGTCACCATCATGACCGATATCAATAGCTACCTGGACTTTGTTCTCAAGCTGTTCTTCGCCTTCGGGTTGGCCTTCGAAATTCCCATCGCCGTTGTCATATCTGTCTGGGCCGGCATAACCACACCCGACACCCTGGTCAAGAAAAGGCCCTATATTATCGTTGGTTGCTTTGTCTTCGCCATGTTGCTAACGCCCCCGGATGTCATTTCGCAGGCCCTGTTGGCAGGCCCCATGTGGATGCTGTTCGAGGTGGGTGTTTTCTTCGGACGCCTGATACAGCGACAAAAGTCCGCTGAAGAAAATAATTCTGACAAGGAACTACTTTGACATCAACTCAAACTCCAATAGGCAGACGTTAATGCACCGCAAAGCCAATCGCCTGAGACAGCGCCTACTCACTGTCCTGACACTGTTCCTATTTTTCGCCACCCCGGTCTGGTCGCAGGATTCTGAAACAGCCGATACATCCATGCGCGAAATCCTGGAAGCCGAGGAGGCAGTGGAGCGCCTGGTAGAAGAGAAAGAACAATCAGACCCTAAATCAATCCAGGCCCGCGACACTCCCCTGGCCAGTTTGCTGGGCTTGCGCAAGGCAATGAAACAGTCAGATTTTAAGCGCGCCAGTAAATTCCTGGATCTCCGCTACCTACCGGAAGAACTGGACGAATACACGCCGGAGCAACTCGTTGAGGCCCTGGCTTATGTATGGAGCCAGCAAAATATCATCAGCGTTACCGCTATGAGTGACGAACCGGAAGGCCACCTGGATGATGGCCTGCCCAGCTATCGCGACCAGGTCGGGTCGATCACAATCAGCACCGGCGAAATACCCATATACTTGCAGCGAGTCCCCGATGGGCGCGGAGGCAAAGTTTGGAAGCTAT
>JAUVBI010000105.1 GCA_030591305.1 Pseudomonadota bacterium | reverse complement strand
TTTGGTTCCGCTGCTGCGGCCATGAGCCTGCCCCTGATCGCCCTCGCCATAGGCGGTGACGACGGCTGGCGTTACGCCATCGGCGGCACTGGCGTTCTTGCAGCCATTTATGGCGTTATCTACTTTTTCAACGTACGCGACACCCCCAAGGGCTCCACTTACTTCAAGCCCAAAAAATCCGGGGGGCTGGAAGTGAGCAGTTGGGGAGACTTCTGGTTCCTGCTGGCAATGAATATTCCCATGTATCTCGCTCTGGCTGTACTCACCTGGAAATTGTCTCCAAGCAATCTTGGCCTGCTGGGCGATACCGCCTGTAGCATTATTTATATTGGCCTGGTTGCCCTGTATATCTTCCAGTCCAGCCAGATCTGGAAGGTCAATCACGAGCACCTGAAAGAAGGTGTTCCCGAGATGCAGCGTTACAAATTCAAACAAGTGGCCATCCTCAACTGGTCCTACTTTGCCACCTTTGGATCAGAACTGGCGGTGGTCTCCATGTTGCCCCTGTTCTTCCTGGAAACCTTTGATGGCCTCTCTCCTGTACAAGCCGGGTTACTGGCCTCGGGTTTTGCCTTTATGAACCTGGCGGCACGTCCCGGTGGCGGTTGGTTAAGTGACAATTTTGGCCGGCGCAAAACCATGCTAATCCTGATTTGCGGCTTGGCGGTGGGTTATTTCCTACTCAGCCAGATCAATGGCGGTTGGTGGATTCCCCTGGCGGTTATCGCCACCATGTGTTGCTCCTTCTTTGTACAGGCGGGAGAAGGTGCTGTATTTGCCATGGTACCCCTGGTGCAGCGCCGCATGACCGGCCAGATTGCCGGCATGACAGGCGCTTTTGGCAACGTGGGCGCAGTCACCTACCTGACTATTTTGTCCTTCGTGGATTACAGTACGTTCTTTATGCTGATTGGCGCATCCGCTGGCTTCATCTTCCTGTTGGTTTTATTCCTGGAAGAGCCGACAGGAAAAATGACTGAAATTTTGCCCGATGGCACCGTTGAGCTTATCGATGTAACCTGATCTCAGTGCCGCCGCTCATCAATTCCGATGAGTGGCGACATCGCAGAGGTTTACACTTGGAACAATCCAGATCTTTCAGGGCCAGCATCGCCACTCATACCGATGCGGGTATCAAAAAGTCTATCAATGAAGATGCGATTGGCTTTCGCGTGCCCAGTGCCGAACTGCTCACCACCAAAGGTGCGGTGGCCGTTGTCGCCGATGGTGTAAGTTCTGCGGAAGCAGGAAAGGAGGCTGCGCACCGTTCGGTCGAAGCCATTCTGGACAACTATTTCAAAACACCAGAGCTGTGGAGCGTCAAGCATGCCATACAAAAAACACTGACCACGCTCAACAGCGAACTGTACGACCTGGGTCGCGAAATGCCCAATGAGGCCAGGGGCTATATATGCACCCTGAGCATGCTGGTCATCAAATCACATCTAGCTTATCTGTTTCATGTGGGTGACAGCAGAATCTACCGGCTTTCCGCTGAGGACGGCAGCTTCAAGCAACTCACCCGGGATCACGTCGCGGCCATTTCTGACGACAAGCAATACCTGATCCGCGCTATGGGCATGGACACTACACTCAATATTGACGCCAGCACAGTAGAGCTGTGCCAGGGTGATATTTTTTACCTGGATTCGGATGGTGTGCACGACTTCCTCAGTGATGATCAAATTAGGGAGATCATCGAAAAGAGGTCGGAAGACCTGGATAGCGCCTGTACTACCTTGGTGGAAAAAGCCCTGGAAGCGGGCAGCGACGACAATATCAGTTGCTGTATCCTGCGCATTGATCATCTTGGCGTAGAGGAAAAAGGCGACTTCAGTGCACGCCTGACCAAACTGCCCTTCCCACCCGAACTGCGCCCAGGTTTAAAAATTGACGGCTACGAGGTGCTGGAAGAATTATGGGCCAGCGAGCGCAGCCAGCTCTACTTTGTCAGAGAGTTGGAAAGCGGTGTTGAGTTGGTGATGAAAACGCCCTCCGCCACCTACAGTGATAACCCAGCCTACATTGAGCGATTTATCGCCGAGGAGTGGATTGGCAGCCGCATCAACCACCCCAATGTAGTGAAAATTATACCGCCAAAAAAAGGCGCAAAACACTTCCTGTACTACCTCATGGAAAGGGTACCTGGTATCACCTTGCAGAAGTGGATAGAGCAAAACCCGGAACCCAGGCCCAGTGTGGTTGCCGAGATCATCCTGAAGATTGCCGATGGCCTGTTTGCCATGCACGCGCAACAGGTGGTGCACCAGGATCTAAAGCCCGGCAACGTTATGATACTGCCCGATGGCAGCATTAAAATTGTAGATTTCGGTGCGGTCTACGCCCCGGGTTTACAGGAGATTTTCAACCCCTTCGAACAGGAGATAGCGCTGGGCACTCTAGACTACGCCGACCCCTCCTACCGCTTTGGCATTAACACCTACAAGCAGGGCGACATCTACTCTCTGGCGGTTATCGCCTATGAAATGTTTACCGGCGGACAGCTGCCCTACGGCAGACGCATGGAGCGCGCTAAAACCCTGGAAAACTTCCACAACCTGAACTACGTCCCCAGCTACCGGCACCGAGAGATAATACCAGTGTGGTTTGATAAGGCGCTGGAGAAGGGCTGCAAAAATGACCCGGAGTTGCGTTACGCCACTCTGGAGGAATTTATCCAGGACCTGCAACACCCCAATCCCGAGTTTCTCAAGGAGGGCCAGGTCCATAATAAAAAGGAAGGCAATACCGTGTTCTTCTGGAAGATTCTGTCCTTCCTGTGGTTTACCATCTTGCTGGTTGTCCTGATATTGATTTACCAGAACAGTGACTAGCCCAGACTTAAAACCGGGGACGTAGCACAATAAAATACCAGTGAGCCTCAGCTCACTGGTATTTTATTGTGCTACGTCCCCGGTTTTAAGTCTCCAGTTTTGTTATTCTTTATCACCATCCGGAATCCAGTAAATGGGATAGTTGGAATTGCTGTAGGGTGACAGTGTGTACTGTGATTGTACAAAAGCCACCAGATCGATGAGCTCGGTCACCGTCATTACATCGTTGAAAGTAACCATCTTCGACTTGCCGCTTTCATCGGCCATGTCCCCCGACTTGCGCCTGGCAACACGGTGCGAGGGGTTTATCACCGAGGTAACGAGCTCGCCGTAGGTTTTAATACGCGTGGCCTCCCCACCCAGGGTCACTGATATCGTAGCGGCATCGCCAACATCAATTTGCGGCACTTCTTTACTTACATGGCAGGCGTTACAACCAAATTCGATATAATTTACCTTGCCCTGCTCTGCATTGCCGTCGGGCAGGGTAAAACCCATGGAGCCCGTTGGTCCAGTATCACAGCCGGCCAGAGTAAGTGTCGCGGCTATTGCCAGTGTATGCATAATAATTTTCATGTTGTACCTCTAACTTTACTCGTTACATAACCCTTGTTACCAGTTCGCAGTAAATTTTGCTGCGATGCTGCGCTCAACGCCGTACAGATTTTCGGTTGATGCAATATAGCTCTTATCGCTCAGGTTCATAAACTCCAGCGCCAGCTGATATTGCTGTTTTGCACCGAAGTCCATTCCTGTTGTGAAATTAACGGTTACCCAACTATCCTTTTCATCCAGTACATCCCGGATAGAGCCGGGCTCTTCCACGTCGGATCTCGATTCACCGCGCAGGTAAAAGTCTGTCCACAGGGCTGGAATTGACAGAATGGCTCCCTCCCAGCGCAGGCCGGCACGGCCACTCAGGGCGGAGATGCCCGTATCCCATGTAGAGAACTCTTCAAAGTCGTTGCGCCGCTCCATCCAGGTCAGGTTGGCATAGGGCTGCAGGCCCCAGGGGCCATCGGCATAAGCCAGATATAACTCCACGCCGTGAGCCTGGGATTCGCCAATATTGAGATAGATTCTATCCCGTCTACCGGGGCACATATCTTCAACAGCACAGGGCTGATGATGAATATAGTCTTCCGATTCACTATAGAAAGCAGTGGCATCCATTACCAGGCCGCCCCGCTGCAGGCGCATACCCACTTCGTAGTTAACCGAGGTTTCCGGCTTCAGGTTCGGGTCGGGGTTAACAAAACTGGAGCCGGCATAGGCTCCCGTTGCCAACTGTGGCAACGAGGGGTAAACATAGCCCTGGGATATACTGGCGCGCAGACGCAAGTCATCCCACTGCTCCCAGACCATAGCCAGTGAAGCAATCATTTCATCATCATCGTTCAGTTTGCCCGCATCGAGACTCTCGCGGTCTGTGTATTCCAGGTCACCCTCCACAAAATACTGACGCACACCAGCGGTCAGGGCCAGCTTGTCATTGACCTGCCACTGGTCCTGGACAAACCAGGCCCAGGTTTCGATGCTGGCCCGGTCTTCCACAATTTCGATACCGGAAAGAGCGACCGGGGGAACCCAGGAGAAGGTGTCTACATGCCGGATCTGCTCAACCTCGTCGCTCAGGTATTGCAGGCCGGCGATCAGTTGGTGCTTGCCCAGAGGCTGAAAATTGAGCTGCACCAGAGCGCCATCGGTAGTAAGTTCTCCGACGGTGTTAATGTCTCTCTGATACCAGACCGTCTGGATGGCAGCATAAAAGTGCCGGTCACTGACCTGACGATAGGCATTGCTCTCCAGACTCTTTAACCAACTGTTGTCCAGATTCCAGTTATAAAATACGCCGTGCTTCTCACGGTCACGCCGGGGAGTTTCCAGATAGAAATCTGTCAGTGGGAAGCTTGTTTTTACCTCTTCCTCTACAAAGATACCGTTGCTGGACTCGTAATCTTCGTAGGTGTATTCGAGGCGGTGATTACCGAAGCTCTTGCCAGCATAAAGATACAGGCTCTCGTTTTCAAAGGCCGTATTTGGCATGTCGCCCTCGGGTGTGGAGCGTTCATCATAATCGCTTTCCGACCAGGCCAGCCGATACTCAAAGCCCTCAACATTGCCGTAAACACTGGCAAAGGTATTGTAACCCGCGGTGGCACTGTCGTAGCCGCCCGACAAGGTGGCCTGTATGGGTTCGCTGCCGCCCTTGCGGGTGAAGAAATTCACCACACCGCTGAGCGCGCGCGAGCCGTATAACACTGCCCCAGAGCCGCGAATAATTTCAATACGCTCGACCATGGAGGGGTGCAGGGTGAGCGGTGTACCCACCTCGTGGTGGTCGGTCACTTCCTGGCTGTTGATCAAAATGGCCGTGCGGCGGGACTCCTCACCGCGCATCCGCACTCGGCTCAGGCCGGGCTGGCCCGAGTCAGTAACCTGTACGCCGGGGACGTCTCGCATCATTTCTGCCAGGGTCGGCACTGTAGCGCGATCGAGTTCCTCCCGGTTAATCACGCTCAGTGATACCGGGCTATCGAATACCCGCTGCTGATTGCGGCTGGCTGTGACAATAGTCTCTTCCAGCGCGCCCACAGGCAGACCACTTTCCAGAGCAGCCCTGATGGGAGCCGACCCCATTGCAGCCAAGACGGCAACAGCCATCACAGACCGATAATATTCGTTACCCTTCATCTCATTGTTACCTTGACAAATTTTGGTCGTATTTTAACCGGAAACACAATAGATATGTTGATCTAGCGCATCAAATATTGGTGATACATAAGCGATTTCTATGGGTCAGGTGTGTCATCACTGGTTCAAAATAGAAGCCTGCTAACCTGCTAACCTGCTAATATCAGCCAAATTCAAATGAAACGTGGGTCAAATCAGGTAGAGCTTCAGTCTTCGGGAAAACAAGTGAGACCCTATGGAGTACGAATACAATGTAGTGGGTGCAACTTTGCAGTCCGGTTTGGCCGAAACCATCCGCGAATTGGCGCGGCTACATCAAGGCGATCTACACATAAGCGGCGGCAGCATGATACATATACAGGTGCGCCTGCCTGTAGAGCAGACCAGTAAATTCATTGATGCTGTAAATTCGGCTGCCTGCGGTAGTATCACCTGATGGAGCTTTCCAATGCTCAGGTATTCACACTGCTCAGCCTGGTAGCCGGCAGCTTTGTCGCCACCAACATAGACAACCTGCTTCTTCTGGTGATATTACTGGGTGCCAATGCCAAAAGGCGGTCGGCGGTGTTACTGGGCTTCATCTGCTCAAATATCGCGGTGATCTGCATCTCTGCCCTGGGCGTTGCCGTGGGCAGCATGTTGGATGCTGGCCTTATTGGCTACCTGGGCGTGGTGCCCCTGCTACTGGGCTGTCACATGCTGTATAAATCCTGGACCAGGCAACATACCGAGGATGAGGTAGTAGCTTTACTCGCGAACAGCACCGAGCCCAAGATCTGGTTGAGCACCTTTGTGCTCCTGTTCAGTAATAGCGGTGACAGTGTTGCCGTTTTTTTGCCATTGCTGGCGGAAAGCGACCGCTCGGCAATATTAATCATCGTCTGCAGCTATCTGGCAATGGCGGTGTTGTGGGCGGGACTATCCTATATGATCTCAGGCCAGCGCAAACTGGCCCGGCGCATTGAACTCCGGGCAGAAAAAATTGTGCCCTGGATAATGATCGGTGTGGGCATCTATATTCTGATAGATACAACTACCGACACCCTGGTGTAGAACCTACTGGGCAAACCTACAGATCTTCGAGAGCGGCCTCCAGCTCGTCAATCAAACCATCGAACACTTCTATGGTGTCGTAAATCGGCTGGGGGCTGGTCATATCTATGCCGGCCTTCTTCAGCAGCTCAATGGGATAGTCATTGCTGCCAGAGTGCAGCATTTCCAGAAACCTGTCCCGGGCAGGCTCGCCCTCTTCCACTATCATTTTGGCCAGCGCGGTCGCTGCCACAAAAGACGTTGCGTATTGATAGACATAGAAATTGTTGGTGGCAACAAAATGGGGAATGCGACTCCAGCCACTGGCACTGAGCGGATCCACATTAACAGTGTCGCCGTAGTAGGCGGCAAAAACATCACCATAGATTTTATTCAGGGCGTCTTTGGTCAGCGCACCCCCCGCCTCTACCGCCGCGTGGGCTTGCATTTCATAATCGGCAAAAGCCGTCTGTACAAAAAATCCGCCACGGAACCTGTCCAGGTAAGACTGCAGTATAAAAGCTCTCTCAGCGGGCGTTTTTGCATCTGCCAATAACTTTTGATACAGCAGCGCCTCATTGGTCATGGAGGCTATCTCGGCAATAAAGGTTCGATAAGAACCGTAGACGTAGGGCTGCGTGCCCCGGGTCATATATGAATGCAGTGAATGGCCATATTCATGGGCCAGTGTGGACACGTCCGTCAGGGAGCCCTGGTAGTTCAGTGACAAATAGGGTTTTGAGTTATAGGTACCCCAGGAGAAGGCGCCACCGCGCTTGCCACGGCTTTCAAAAGCATCGACCCAGCCTTTATCAAAGCCCAACCAATACAACTTTATGTACTCGTCCCCCAAGGGGGCCAGGCCTTCGGCCACCAGTTTCTTGGCTTGCTCCCATTCGAGGTCCTCAAAGGCAGGCTCTACCATGGGGGCATACAGGTCCCAGGATTCCAGCTTCTCCACCCCCAGTTGCTTCTGGAGAATACGCATATAACGCTGTAACGGCTGAGCGTTTTCCCTGACGGCTGCTACCAGGTTTGTATACACCGCCATCGGAATAGCACTGTTATAGGTAGCCATGTGTAACGCAGAGTCATAGCCACGGGCCTTGGCAAAAAATACGCGGCTCTTCACATTACCATCGTAATTGGCGGCCAGTGTATTGCCCAGCGCTTCATATTCTTTAAAGATACCTGTCCAGGCATCTTTGCGAACCCGTCGGTCATCGGACTCTAAAAAAACACCGTATCGGGCCTTGGTCAACTCAACCATATTGCCCTCTTCATCCTCTATCTCGCCAAAACTGATGTCGGCATTATTCAATTTGGAGAACACTTGTGCAAAACCCCCCATAGGGTCGCTGGCCATAGCCAAAAGTTTTTCTTCGGGCTCAGACAGGGTAAAGTTTCTCAGGCGGGATTCTTCATCCAGATAATGACGGTAAATATGTAAGCCCGGGGTTTTATCCACCATCGCTTTGAGTTTACCCGTGGGGATGGCCAGTAATTCCGGGCTGAAAAATGCGGTGGCCTCGTTGAGTTCGGAATTCAAAGACTGGGCGCGAGAATACATGGCACCGTGTTCACTATTTCGCAGGTCCTCAAAAGATTTCAAACCCGCATAGACATAAATATTTTCGAGAATTTGGCTCAATTCCTCCTGCTTCTTGATAGCCGCCAGCAAGGTCTCGCCGCTCTCTTGCAGGCGCCCCTTAAAGGCAACAATCTCGGGGGTTTTCGCCTGCAGTTTTGCAATATCTAGCTCCCAGGCCTCGGTTGAAGCGTACATGGAAGTCAGGTTCCATTTATACTCTGCCGGGATATCCGCGCGCTCCTTCACTTCGTCGGCGACTATCGTGGTGCTCAAGGCAAGCGAGGCAGTAAACAGTGCCAATGTGAAAGTCTTTCTTATTGTCTGGTTCATAGTGGGTAATTACCTCGATAAATTCACCGGGCAGTATACAAAAAATTGGTATCGGAAGTACGGTGATTTACCTGCTGACTGTTTCCCCGATGGGTGCTCTGGTAGTGATCATGCCCATCATGGCAATCCTAATCACCGGTTATCTGGCCTCGCAAAAAGTAAGACATGGCTAGGCTAAAGACCCCATAGTCCTCTAAAAGCTAGACCTGACCCCATAGTCCTTATTATCATAGGCCGAACTATCGCAGCGTCACGGTAATATCATGATCAGAGAGCTACTCGAAAGCGTGCCACTTTGGGAGACACTTCTCATCACCGTGGGCTTGGTTCTGGTGTCTAATGAACTGGGATTCCGGCTGGGTATATACAATAGAGACACGCAAGAGACCGGTGGCAGCACTCAGGTCGTCTCGCTGACGGGTGCTCACCTGGGCCTGCTCGCATTTATTCTCGCCTTTTCGTTCAGTATGTCAGCGGGACATTTTAGCGACCGCAAGCAATTTTTACTGGAAGAGGTAAACGCCATCGAGACAGCCTATCTTAGGGCCAACCTGGTGACCGAGCCCGAGGGAAGTAATATCAGCTCCCTGCTCACAGACTATGCGGCCACGCGGGCAACGGCGAGCTCGCCAGACACCATTGCCCAAGCCATCAAAGAATCCAAATCAATTCAGGCCGAGATATGGGCTGAAATCATACAGCTATCAGAAAAAGAAAAACTCACCGTCATGGACAGTTTACTGGTGCAAGCGGTAAACAATGTATTCGATTTACACGAAAAGCGGATGTTCGCAGGATTACACAACCGAATTCCGGCGAATATATGGGTCGCACTTTACACCATTCTTATACTGTCCATGGTAGGTATGGGTTTTTCGGCGGGAATGTCGGGAAAACGCAGCGCTGTGGCCACTTTCGCACTGGCCATGTCATTTTCAATGGTTATGTTTGTAATTGCGGATCTGGACCGCCCCGCTTCAGGGTTGATGAAGGCTGATCAAACGATAATGGTGAGCCTGGCTCAGAGATTACAAGAGTCGGGGCGACCCGGCGGATAGCCAAAAATTAGTGAACTGGTATACCTGTCACGCTAATCTAATCGCAATATAACTACAATCTGGATAAGAACAAATTGAAAGGTCCATTGTCGAATATAATAGCTAAGGGAACTCTCTGTTATGTTATTTCCGTGCGGACTTGTCGTTCTGGCACAGTTGGGAATAGCAGTCTAGCGAGAATGACATTATGCAAATGTCTGAAACCACTCTATTGGAGAAAATAATGCAAAACGCATTTAAAATCACCACCATAGCCGGCTCGCTGTTACTCACCGCCTGTACAGTTAACCCCTATACCGGGGAGCAGCAAGCCAGCAAAGCTGCCACCTATGGGGCAGGTGCCGCCGTCGTCTGCGGCCTGATCGGCTCTATCGATTCCAGCAAGCACGCCCGCAATGCGGCCCTGGGCTGCGGCCTGGTCGGTGCTGGTGTCGGTGCCTATATGGACGTACAGGAAGTCAGATTGCGCGA
>JAUVBI010000220.1 GCA_030591305.1 Pseudomonadota bacterium | reverse complement strand
TCGCATTAAATCTGTTATGGTTCAGCCTATGGATACAAAGCGAAAAAGTGATGCCGAGAACGGCTCTCTGTGGCAACTGCGCAAGGGCGATAGTTGTGTTATCAGTGGTTTTCACGAGGCCATGCAGCCTCGTTATATGACGCGCCTGACAGAACTGGGCTTTCGCCCCGGGGCTAGCGTTTCCTGCACGGTCGCCCCCCGCCTGGGTGCCCCCAAACTCTATCGGGTGGCCAATGCCGTTTACTCTCTTGAAAAGCAGATAGCGGAGATGGTGAGCACCAAGAGCCAATTCGTATGAGCCAGGTGCTGTTAGTGGGTAGCCCCAATTCGGGAAAAAGCCTGCTGTTCAACAAACTGACCGGACTGAACCAGAAAGTGGCCAACTTTCCAGGTATAACTGTGGGTACCCACAGTGGCCACAGCCGTCATTATCCCGATCTTGAGCTGGTTGATTTTCCCGGTGTTTACTCCATGCATGCTATATCGGGGGAGGAGAGCATCGCGCTGGATGCATTGTCCCACGCGCTGGAGCAGGGCGATGTTTCCTCGATTCTCTGTGTGGTGGATTCCACGCGACTGGAGAAGGGGCTGGTGTTTGCTTTACAGCTTCAGGAGCTGTGCAGTCGATATGACAAGCGCCTGGTAATTGCTGCGAACATGCAGGATGTATTACACAAGCACGACCTCGACTTTGACGCACTGGGCCTGAGCAAAGCCATGAATGTCCCCGTGGTACCGCTGTCAGCCAAGACGGGGAAGGGTCTGCAGGCTCTCGAGGAACTTTTGTCCAGTCCAGCGGGGCACAGCGGGGGAGGGCATACGGATTCGAACATCATTGGCCGGGACGATAACGCCTTTAGGGGTGAGGCGGAGCAGCTTGCGAAGGACTTTGGTCCCAAGGGAGACTTGCTGCTGAGAACCCACTCCCGGGCAGATGTCTTTTTCCTCAGCTCTTTTACCGGTGGCGTCAGCTTCCTGCTGATAATGTATTTCCTGTTTCAGTCTATTTTTACCTGGGCAGCGCCGGTAATGGATGCAGTTGAGGGCTCGCTACTGTGGTTGTCATCTCTGGTGCTGCCCCTTGTGAGTAATAGCATTGCCCACGATTTTATCGACGAGGCCATTTTTGGCGGTTTGGGTGCTTTTCTGGTGTTTGTGCCCCAGATTTTTGTGCTGACACTGATGGTGGGCATGTTGGAAGACTCGGGGTATTTGTCCCGAGCGGCGGTTATTTGCCATAGACCGCTGCGGGTCTTCGGGCTCACCGGCAAGAGCTTTATTCCCATGCTGTCGGGGGTGGCCTGCGCCATTCCCGGCATTTATGCTGCCCGAACCATTGAGTCGCCCCGGCGTCGCTGGTTGACCTATCTGGCCATCCCCCTAATGCCCTGTTCCGCCAGGTTGCCAGTCTATGCACTGCTGATATCCGCCTTTATTCCCGCAGAAGCTGTATTGGGTGGCTGGATTGGCCTGCAGGGGCTTGCCATGTTCGGGATTTACCTGCTGGGTATTATGGCGGGTTTGTTGGTGACTGCCCTGGTGTCCAGGACTATAGATGATCACGGTGAAGATGCACCCTTTGTACTGGAAATGCCCCCCTATCGCATGCCCTCATGGCTGCCACTTCTGCGCGGTGCCTGGGAGCGCTCGAAGCATTTTGTCACCAGAGCCGGGCCGGTTATTTTCTGGGTGACCATGGTGGTCTGGTTTCTGGGCTACTTTCCCAATATGGGAGCTGACCTGGGTGAGTCCTGGCTGGGTGTGCTGGGCCATATTATCGAACCGATCTTTGCACCCATAGGCCTGGATTGGAAGTACGGCGTGGCTATTCTGGCGTCATTTTTGGCACGGGAAGTTTTTGTGGGCACACTCGGCACGCTCTTTGGCATAGAGGGGGCCCAGGATAATGTTATTTCCCTGTCTGAGCGGGTTCAGGCCAGCGGCTTGTCTGTCGAGTCAGGTTTTGCCCTGTTGGTGTTTTTTGCTATTGCCGCACAGTGTGTTTCGACGCTGGCGGTACTGGCCAGGGAGTCGGGGTCCTGGAAACTACCGGTACAGATGTTTATCGGCTATGGCCTGTTTGCCTATGCCAGTGCACTGGGGGTTTATCACCTGGTTGGAATGCTGGTCTAGGATAAGCTTGAATAAGGGACTTTAGTTGTATCCATAGTAATCATCTGGTGAAATGGCCTGGATATAAATGATGCTGATAGAGGATCCCCATAATGCCTGAAGAATCAACACTGATACTTGATGATCAATATATAATTCACGATGAAGCTTCTTTGCGCAGCCTGTACAAGCCTGCAAGTGAGCGTGTCATGGCTGCAAAACAAAGTGGCCTGAACCATGAGTTTAAGAAACTTATACGTGCTGCACGGTTCGTGTGTATAGCCACCGAGGGGCCGGACGGGCTGGACTTGTCGCCGCGGGGTGGAAGCCCGGGCCTTGTACATATTCTTGATGATCGAACCCTGGCTATCCCCGACATGCTGGGCAATGACAAACTTGAGACTATGAGTAACATAGTCAATGGTAGTGGACGAATTGCTTTGCTGTTCCCGTTGCCTGGGCTGGATTACTTTATTCGGGTGAATGGCAGCGCACAACTATCTACTGATCCGTCTTTACTTGAGATACTTCAGCAGGATGATAAGCAGGCCACAAAATTGGCTATTGTTATTCATACGCAGGAGGTATATCCACATTGCTCTCGAGCAACTATTCGTAGTGAAATTTGGAAGCCCGAAGGCCAGTTGAATAAAGCCGATTTGCCGAGTATGGGGGAGATTGTTAAGAGCCTGCTTGCAGTTTCCTAACACTCCCATACTGAAAGGGGATAGTTCAAGGTTGATTATGGCCGCACCCTCCCTGGGTCAGTTTTAAGTGCAATTTAACAGTCCGGCAGCATTTCCATCAAATAAATCCATCGTACATATGAAAATGGATTATGCTATGCCGTTACGACTGAAGATACCGAAAGGAAATACCAATGGCCAAGCCAAACTATTCATATGAAAAACGCCAGCGGGAGTTGGCCAAGAAAAAGAAGAAAGAAGAAAAGCGCCAACAAAAACTCAAGGTGAAGGAGGAAGGGGCACAGGATCAACAGCCGACTGCCGAGGGTGATGCGCCGACAGACTACACTCGATAGATGCTTGCAAGGCAACTCTTGCAGTGAATGAGCTCCACCGCAGTGGTTCACTGCATTAGTACCGAACAGAAAGGATATTAAGCCATATCATTTTCGTCCAGCGCTGGTATAGTGCACCCGTCTTGGCGCACTTCGGTCTGCGCCTCACCTCACCGCCACAGTCTGTGGCGGCTGAAACCACTATAAATTCCAGGCCTGGACCGAGCCATTCGCGAGTACGTTTTTACCATTTCGCATTCTGGTCAGGCACTCTCATACCCAGAGAATCAGGAGCAAGACACACATGTTATTTAAAAATCTCGGCCTCTCGGCTGAACTTCTGCGCGCGGTCGAAAAAAAGGGTTACGATGAAGCGACCCCCATCCAGCAGCAAGCCATTCCCCTCATCCTGGCAGGTAAAGATGTACTGGCCGGAGCTCAAACGGGCACAGGTAAAACCGCTGGTTTTACCCTGCCAGTGCTGCAGCAACTGCAAAACAACCACACTGAGGGCCACAAGCGCTACCCCAGGGTGCTGGTGCTGACCCCAACCCGGGAACTGGCAGCGCAGGTGCATGAAAGCGTAAGGGACTATGGACAGTATCTGCCGTTTCGCTCAGTGGTAATTTTTGGTGGGGTTAGTATCAACCCCCAAAAACAAAAGCTTATCAAGGGTGTAGATATCGTTGTGGCCACACCCGGTCGCCTGCTTGATCACGTGCAGCAGCGTAGTATTGACCTGTCCCGAGTTGAAATACTTGTTTTGGACGAAGCGGACCGCATGCTCGATATGGGCTTCATCCGTGATATTCGCAAGATATTGAATGTTATTCCCGGCAAGCGTCAAACACTACTGTTCTCGGCTACTTTTTCACGAGAGATCAAGACGCTGGCATCAGAATTTCTACACCAACCGACAGAGATACAGGTCACACCAGAAAATACCGCTGTTGAACTGGTAAGCCAGGTTGTTTATCCCGTTGATAAAAAGCGCAAGCGCGAACTGCTATCACACAAAATTAGCGAGGAAGAATGGCAGCAGGTCCTGGTGTTTACACGCACAAAGCACGGTGCCAACAAACTGGCAGAGCAGCTTGCCAAAGATGGTATTACATCAGCTGCAATCCACGGTAATAAGTCACAGGGCGCCAGAACCAAAGCACTCGCAAATTTTAAGGCAGGTGCGGTCAGAGTTCTGGTTGCTACAGATATTGCGGCCCGCGGTATTGACATTGATAAATTGCCCTACGTGGTGAACTTTGAACTGCCGAATGTCCCTGAGGATTATGTGCATCGTATCGGGCGAACTGCGCGCGCAGGCCGGGAAGGTCATGCTGTGTCGCTGGTGTGCGTTGATGAGCTAAAGCTTCTTCGGGATATTGAAAAGCTGCTCGGTAATAATATTGAGAAAATCAATTTCCCGGGCTACGACATCGACCCCAGCATTAAAGCTGAACCTATTGTTAACGGCCGAGGTGGCGGTCGCAATAACAACGGTGGCAATCGCGGAAATGGCGCACGAGGTAGAGGTCGAGCCGGGGCGGCTGGTATAGGCAAGCCCGGCGGTGCGCGTGGTAACCGCACTGGAGGGGCAAGAGCTCGTTCAGGCGGTGGCAACCAGCGTGCCGGTTAACTATTCCTTTTGGATGGCCCGGCCAGCATTGTTTTCACCGGGGCAATATCTCACGCCATGAAAGAATGTAACCAGTGCGGGAAATGTTGTCTTGCGTACAGCGATGGTGGTTTATCTGCTACCGGTGAAGAAATTGAGAGCTGGGAGGTATTTAATCCTGCTATAGCCGAATATGTCGTCAATGGAAAAATTTGGATGGACCCTGTTACTGGGGAGCAATTGACTCGCTGCCCCTGGTTGGAGGTGCTGGCACAGCGCCCTGACTCGGGGTCGATCAAATACGGTTGTCGTATTTACTGGGACCGTCCTCAAGACTGCAGGCATTATCCTGTCTCGATCGCTGATATGGTGCGTGATAACTGTGAGATGATAGAAAAAGGTGATATTGATGCGGCCAGAGAGGCACAAATAACACTGGACCAATTGATGGCCG
>JAUVBI010000312.1 GCA_030591305.1 Pseudomonadota bacterium | reverse complement strand
TGGCTATTTCAGGGTATTGAAAGATGTACAGCCCGGTGACAAACTGGTACTTGAAACACTGGAAGGCCCCAAGAATTTTGTAATCAATACCACGCAGATCGTGGAAATAGATGATATGGCTTTGCTTCAGGACACCGATGAGCAAACCGTCACACTGGTTACATGCTACCCATTTTATTTTGTCGGACATGCGCCTCAGCGATTTATCGTGACTGCGTCTCTCGACATAACCGATGTCAATCAAAACTAAAAGGAGGAATTGACATGAACAAGAAACTAGTAATAGCTATGGGATTTGCACTATCGCTGGGTATGGGCCAGGCAATGGCTCAGGACGCAGCTGCTCCCACTTGTGCTGACCTGAACTGGTCTGCACAAGTTTTGGCAGCTAACCCTGATATCGCAATGACCTGTAGAGCAGTCTACGAGAAAAATGGCAAGCTGTACGCCAAGGTTAGTATTGAGGTCGTCCGCATCCGCGGCAACCGCATGACTTTCCGTACTTTGCACACAGATGGAAGCAAAGGTGATAGCCGCAGCGTCGTGCTGGACAACGCCTGGCGTGCAGAAATTGCTGGTCGTGAGTATCGCGCCAGTGATTTGATGCGTGGACAGGAATTGAACGTTTACATTCCTGAAGATCGTTTTGCTCTGATTGTTGAAGATGCAGACGGTCCAGACGAGATGGATATTGTGGTTATCGAAGAAGAAGTGGTAGAAATGCCAACTACTGCGAGCCCACTGTTCCTGATCGGCCTGCTGGGTGGAGCATTTGTTGCTCTGGGCGGCATGTTGAGTGGAATTCGTCGCCGTTTGGCATAATTCCTGAAATGCAAAAGGGTGGGGGCTCTATGCTCTTATCCTGAATTAAAGGGGCTTCGGCCTCTTTTTTTTGCCTGCTATTCGTCTACCCAGACCCGCCGAAGTGGTTCGCCAAAATCATCATAGACTATTTTTTTCCGACGCTGTGGAAGTCGGCTGCGCTTTGGCGCGGGTGTGCGTTTAAGTTTTTCCTTCCGTCTGGCCTCAATGGCAGCGACAACTTCTGGAACAGGCGTTCGCTCAAGGCTGGGTTCGATAAACAGGCTGCGTGAGGGCAGCATCATAGAGTGCCCGTTATCCAGGCCGCTGATGCCCCGGGGAATTTTTTCTACCTGGCCACCCTTATCGAGAAATTGGTTGGTTTCTCGTTCCAGGTGGGCGCGAATCTCTGCTTTAGTAATAACTTTTTTCACGTGTCTTGACAGCAATTTTTAATGAGCAAACACCTCAGTATACCGCTACTGTGATGCTTTGACAGATTTTTGCGCGCCCTCGTGCAATTCCCCTGGTGTAGCGGGGGTTTTCCCCCCAGCCGGTATTCTGGTTTAATACACAGCTCACTAATTGGAGTTCTCCCTATGGTCTGGTTTGTATTGTTTGCGCTTGTCTTCCTGGCGATCAGTTTTGTCTATTTGCGTGGGGAGAATTTGACCTATCTCGATACCAATCTATTACCACAGCCCGAGGGCGAGCCCAGTGAGGGGCATCACGAGGTGCTTGCCATGCTGAAGGAGATGACAGCTGCCGTGACCACAGGCCCCCGCAAGGGAAGGTTGAAGGCCCTGCGCGAATATATGGATACGATGAGTGACGACAAAGAACTGCTCAGTGAATTTCGCCAGGTAGACACGGGTCTGGTAAAAGGTGAGTGGGTTACCGCTCCCGGTGTTAGCACCAGCAGGCGGGTACTGTATATACATGGCGGTGCATGGTTGGCTGGCAGTCCCAAAAGTCACCGCACTATTACCGACAGGCTTTCGAAGCTGGCCAATGCATCTGTGTTCTCCCTGGACTATCGCCTGATGCCTGAGCACAGTCGCCGCGATGGCATCGACGATTGCCAGAGCGCCTACCGCTGGATTCTGGAAAATGGCCCGCAGGGTGCCCAAAAGGCCGATTTTCTACTCGTCTCCGGTGACTCTGCCGGGGGCAATCTCACACTGTCCCTGATCGCATGGGTGCGAGATCAAAAACTACGCGCCCCGGATGCGGCCGTGGCACTCTCGCCAGCGGTGGATATGACCCTCACCTCACCCAGCCTGACCAGTAATATTGCCAGTGACCCCATGCTGGGCCCACAGTTTGGCAAATTGGCAAAAGTACCCAGGGTTTTGCTGTGGTGGTTTTCGTGGTTCAGCAATCGCATTCCGCCCTCAGACCCCGTCTGCTCTCCTGTTCGCGGTGACCTATCCGGCCTACCGCCGGTATTGGTACAGGCGAGCGAGGCCGAAATGTTATTCGATGACGCCAGGCGCTATGTGGCAAAGGCCCAGGCGGCGGGCTCTCCTGTTGTCATACAGCATTGGCCTTTTATGGTCCACGTCTGGCAGATATTTACACCACAGCTGCCCGAGGCCGATGCGGCCTATGACAACATCGCAGAATTCCTGCAAAGCGTCGAAGGTGAAGTTGTAACAGAGGAAGCCGCGTGAATGCCATCCGCTCCGCTATTGTCTTCGCCTG
>JAUVBI010000154.1 GCA_030591305.1 Pseudomonadota bacterium | reverse complement strand
CCGGCGAACAGGCCTATGATGCCCGCCGTGAGCATACCCCCTATGGCGCCTATGAGGATAACCGGCATGGGAATATCAAGCCCCCGGCCCATTAACATAGGTTTGAGAATGTTGTCGCTAAGTGCGGCCAACATCATCCACACTGCAAATACGGTTGCTGTCGTTCCATCGTGGGCGTTGTAGGCCCAGAAGATAAGAGGTGCAACGACAAGTATGGCCGGCAATTGTGCAATGGCCAAAAATAGAATGATGGCACTCCACAGAGGTGCCCCGGGAACGTCCAGGGCGAACAGGCCTATTGCGCAAAGTGTCGCCTGTATTACAGCTACACCGACCACGCCTTGCAGTACACTGCGCACGGTGGCCACGCATAACTCGGCCCATTCTCCGCCCGGTTTACTACCACCTATCCGTATGAAAAAACGATGGGCCGCGTCGCCGGTGGATTCTGCATAGGCCATGAAACCCGCTGCGATCAAAAGAGCCACCACGAACATTAGGACTTCCATCAAGCCGCCACCCACAGTGGAGGCTGTTTTGCCAATCAGGGCTTTGATCTGTGGTTGGATATCTGCCAGTACCGCGTCCAGGTTTTTATTGGCATTGCTCCAGCCCGCATAGAGCTTTTCGCCAATCATGGGTATTTCTGCAACTTTTGCTGGTGGCGCAGGCACTTGAAGGCTGCCCGTATCCAGGTTCGCAGAGACAGTTTTGACTGCACCGACCAATGATTCCATGGCCAGGTAACTGGGTACAACCAACGATAGGATAAAAAACAGGGTGACCAGCGTCACAGCGAGGCCGCGGCGCCCACCCAGCTTGTCCTGTAACCACTTGGTGAGAGGAAAGACCGCGATGGCAATTATCGCACCCCACAACAGGGGTAGGGTAAACGGCTTGATGATGCTATAGGTCATGGATAGCAGTATAAGCACCAACCCTATGCGCAGAACCGACTCCAGCATATTGCGTACAAATGATCTGTCGAAACCCGTGTCTGGTTCGTTGTTGCTCATGATATTTATCCTTTAGTTGTTAGTATTTTTTTTGTTTACATGGCTGCCAATGAGGCTGGCTATCACCACCGCCATATAGAATGTGCCCGCCATAGCCTCCAGGAAAACCAGTACCCGGCTCAGTGGTTCTGCTGGACTGATATCGCCATAACCCAGTGTGGTCAGGGTGACGTAGCTGAAGTAGGTTGTGGTGGAAAAATTATCTGCCCAGTTGGCATACTCTATTCCGTTAAAGGCCGTGGGGGAAATTTCCAGTACAAAAAGATAGAGCGTGGACCAGATCAGGCCAAATAGCAGGTAGATGGTGAAAGCGCCGACAATTTTGTTGATGTCCACCTCACCTATGGTCAAAACGCGCCTGCCGGTGGAGTAGGCGACGCTCACGAAAAATACCAGCATGACGGCCAGGTCCAGCAAGCCGGCAGGCCCCCAGTCGAAATAGTCGCGCAGAAGCCCCGAGCCAATCATGAACAACACCAGCGTACCGGCGAAAAATCTCCATTGTTTGCCAAAATTTAGACTGAGGTAGCAGACAATGATGGTAGCGGTCATGATTCCCTTCAGTATCCAGTAGGCAAAGCCCTCGGGCAGGCTGCTGCCCAGAGGCGAAACCAAAAGCAAAGTCAGCAGGGATGCCGCCAGGTAGAGAAAGTTGTTCTTTTCGTTAAAGCGTCCCACAGCCTATTCTCCTGTAACCATGACCGAGGCGGTCAAGCCAAAACGTAGCTCGACTCCTGCGGGCACCTTGTCCAGTTTTATCCGCACAGGAATTCTCTGGGCCAGACGTATCCATTGGAACACCGGCTTGATACTGGGTAGCAGGTTGTGCCCCGGATTGCCATCAGAGGGTGCAATACCCCAGCCCAGGGACTCCACATGGCCCTGTAGGGGTAAATTGGGATAGGCCATAAGTGTGACGCGGGCCTTATCGCCAATTTTAAACTCCCCAATTTGGCTCTCCCGGAAGTAACCAAAGACCCAGAAGCTGTTGCTGTCCACCAGGGCCAGGATAGGGGAGTTGGTCACGGCCTGTGTGCCAATTTGAAAGTTGATATTGGAAACATAGCCATCGACCGATGCGTGCACTTTTGTGTAGGTCAGGTTCAGTTTTGCCAGGCGAAGCTGTTCCTCGGCGATATCAATTTGGCTCAGGGATTGAAGGTAATTCGCCTCTCTCCGGTTGAGGTCTTTCTGCGATACCGCACCTGCGTCCTTGGCAAAAATTTCCTGCAGGCGATCGTATTCTATTTTGGCAGAGCGCGAACTGATGCGCGCCCTTTTTAGATTGGCCCGGGCTTGTGAGATGTTTATCTCAAAAGGTTCGCTGTCAATTTCGAACAGCAGGTCGCCCTGCTGGACGGCCTGGTTGTCGATGACGGCAATACTCGTGACCATGCCCGAAACCCGTGGGGCCACTTGTATTACATGCCCCCGCACCTGTCCGTCCCGTGTCCAGGGGTTGCTAATATATTCTTCAAAGAACTGGTAGGCATAGAAGGCAACCGCGGCAATTAGCGCGAGGTTGATGGTACTGAGTGTAAGCTTCTTAAGGAATTTCAATTAATGCAGCCTCTAAATTTTTACCCAGAACGCATCCATCAGCAAAAAATATACCGTCATTATTGCCAGGAAGCTAATGGAGGGAAACATGATGTAGCGTGATAAACGTAATTTATTCAAAATAAGGGTGGTAAGCCAGGTAGCCAGCAGTGATGCAGAAATAACCGGCAACAGAGGGGAGAGCAACACATCCCCCAGAGCGAGTTCGTGGGGAATACTATTCACCTCCCCTCTCCTCAATGACAGCCTGTGGCACCAGGCGCTTCGTTTCCAGGTTGTTACCCCAGTCGCTTCGTTCTTGCATTTGCTTTGCCGTCTCGGGTTTGACGATGGGTATATTGGCGTGGGGCTCCCAGCCTCCCCCCAGGGCCTTGTACAGCGCTACAACCTGGTTGGCGATATTCCCCTTGGTGACGGCGTAAGCGTCTTCACGCAGGGTCATTTTTTCCACCGTGCTCAGCAGCCGCTGGTAGGTGACCAGGCCGTTGTCGTACTGGGTTGAGGATATACTAAAGGCCCGAATCGAGGCATTTACACCGCTGAAATTATACTCGCTCTGCTCCAGCGAATACTGGTAGGCCACCAGGGCATTAGAGACTTCCTGTACCGCTTGCAGCACCTGTTGATTGTAGTTGCTCAAGCTCTCCTGAAAACGAGCGTCTTCGACACGTACCTGATTTTTTATTCGCCCGTACTGAAAAATATTCCAGCTGAAACCCGGGCCAATGGCTGCGGTAACCGCGTTTGAGGCGCTAAAACTTCCTCCTGTGGGAACGGTGTCGCTCAGGCCTATTGTGCCAAACAGGAAAAACTGCGGGTACAATGCGGCCTCGGCTTGTCCTATTCTGGCACTTTGCGCCCGGGTCTGAAGCTCCGCCACCTGCAGGTCGGGGCGGCGCAGGACCAGCGCAGAATCAATCCGCGTGTCCAGGCTGGGGGCAACAGGTATAACCGACTGGGCGTCATATTCGGCAGCGGCCAGGTTTATGCGCTCTTTGTCTACCTGGCTGCTCTCGTCCTTCTCCAGCGCGAGCACGGAGGTAAGTTCTTCAGGCATTACACCCAGCAGTACCGCCAGGGCATTTTGTGCTTGCAAACGGGCAATTGAGAGGCCCGGTAGTGCCCCTTGGGTGGCATATAGCTGAGTCCTGGATTGTTGTACATCCAGTTCCGTCACATTGCCCGAATCAAATTGAGTCTGGGTCATTTCCACGACCCGCTGCTGTATCGCGATATTTTGTCTGGACAGGTAGGTGCGTTGCTGGGCCGTGCGATAGTTAATGTAATTACGGGCTATCTCTGCGGTGATGGTAACCAGAACATCACGGTAGGATGCAATAGAGGCATACAAGGTGGCCTCGGAGCTCTCGATACCACGTGCGTACTTACCCCATATATCCATCTCCCAGCCCACATCCAAACCTACACCTGCAGAGTTAAAGGAGTGCTCATTCTGGTAGATTTTACTCAGACTTCCGGAAATATTTTGTTGCTGTGGGAAAATCAGTGCGTCGCTGATGCCCAGAGCTGCCCTGGCCTGTAGGATGCGCAAGCCAGCTGCCTCGACGTTTAAATTCTGCCGGGCACCACGATCGACGAGTTCGTCGAGAACCGGGTCCTGAAAGAGCTTCCACCAGTTTGCCGTCTCGGCCGACTCTGCGGCGGCATCTGCCGTGTTCCAGCTGCTGGGCAATTCGGGGGTTGCAGGCGTTTTATAATCTGGCCCGACTGTAGTACAGGCGGTGGTAGCGGCGAGGAGAACGGCGATGGGTAAGGTGGTGGCCTTCATGGCTAGAATTTTTTCCCCTGCAGTTGTTCCCAGTCAAGTGCTTCCAAAGCGTTTCGGCATTGTACTATGCCTGCGAGAATGGACGCTTGCAAATTGATGTAGAGATAAAATTCTGTCAGCTCATTCCTGTCGTAGATTTTGAGGTAGTCTCTGCCCAGAAAGCCCCTGAGGCGCGCTTCGGTGCTGCCGGCCTCCGTAATGACTTCATCAAAGGTGTTGGCAATGCGGGCCTGCTGTGCCGGGTTGGCCAGGCTGCTACATAACCTGGCCAGCATTTTGTTGTTGGCTTTTGTACGTGTGAGGGCTACCAGTCGATTTTTGTCAAACACTCGATTATGGCGCGCCAGTATTTTTAGCTGCTCCAGCAGTACTGTACAGGCGAGGTTGAAGCTCGAGATTTTCTCTGGCGGATTGGCTGGAAAATACAGCTTGTCTATCATTGGGCCCCATTGCCGCATCTTTGCGGTGAGCGCCGTGGCAATGCCCAGCCGTGCTTGCAGAATTCTGTTTTTACCGTAATGCCCCTGGCTGGAGCCCTGGGCAATCATTTTTTCGCAGGTGGAAAAAAATCGGCGTCGGAAACTGACATAGAGTTTTTGTGGTTTGCTAGTGAAGGGGAAATTGACTGAGACAAGCAGACTGGTGCATACCATGTAAAAAAGTAAGATGAGTATCAGTATGATGTCAAAGTTGTAACTCATGGTGTTCTGTATGCCAAGAGTCATTAAACCTAATAAGAAAAAGATGGAAACAGGTCCAGAAAAAACGTAGAACCCGATGAAGGCATAGGTAAATAGAAACGCGGCGAGCTCGATCCAGTGGTTCATCTGTGGCAATAGAAATATATAGGCGGGTACCGCAAACAAAAACCCCAAAGTAAACAGTATGTAGAGC
This sequence comes from Pseudomonadota bacterium, assembly GCA_030591305.1. Next base: position 2,281 of record JAUVBI010000154.1, on the reverse strand, counting down.
AGTTTAGGTGAGACCGGTGTGTAGGATACCAGCACGACAAAGACAGTGCTGAATGTGACGAACATAAAGCCGCCAGGGGGATTAAACTGAGTCCAAATTGCAACGGCAATCCAGAAACTGATAAATACCCGTATGGCAGTCTTGAAGTTCTCCCGGTCCAGCCAGACAAAACTGGGCTTGCCACGAAATTCTTCCGCAGCAATAAAGCCGCTCTTATTGAATAGCAGGCTATTGGTGGCTCGCCATAACTGCAGCAGTACTTCTTGAAGCTTGATAAGCAGGTCGGCTCGGGACACGACCGCAGCAACTTCAATATGGCTCTGGTCACTTAAGCTGGAAGTTTCGTACTCGAGTGCCATAAATTTCAGCTGCTTATGCTCGGCCTGTGTGGTCCAATTATTTTGAATTTCTGCAAACATGCTTGTAATATTTTCCAGCACAGCATCGTAGTTCAGGATGTGCTTTTGGTATTCAATGTTTTCCAGCCTGCTTATTCGCAGGGCGGGTACCAGGATTTCGTCGATATTTTCGAAACTGCTGGCGATGGTGTCCCACTCGGCCTGGTAGTTGAGGATTTTCTCGGCATCGTTGCGCACCGTTACATAGTGCGCCTGAAACGGTTCATTGTTGGCCAGCAATTCTGCCACCGCATTGGCCTGTTCTTCCTGGGAGTAGCTCAGCGCGGAGAAGGCCTTGGCGTGGGTCGCTGATACTGCTGTAGCCAGCGTTTTGGTATTGTCCTGTACTTTGACTGGCCACAGCAGGCTGGCAATGACGGTGTAAACCAGTACGCCAAAGGCCGTTAGCAGCGTTCGGTCCACACCATAGAGGAAGGCTCCATCGGCGTCGCCACCATTGAAGACCATCATCAACACGACGGCAGCCAGCATGAAAACTGTGCTGTCACCTTGGTAGGCGTTGTACAAATACAGCAACCCTGCGACCAGAACTGACACGCAAAACAGGTACACCATTCTATCTTGGGGAAATAAGGCGATAAGCGAGAGCCCGAGAACAGCACCCAGCACCGTTCCCATTACCCGTAACACACCCTTTTGCAGGGATTCTGAGGCCATTCCGGTGGCGGCAATTAACATCACTGTGGTAGCGGCGGTTTGCGGCTGTGGCCAGCCCAAAGCCATGGGCAGCATATAGGCGAGTGTCAGACTGAGCGCTGTCTTTATAGCAAACCTGTTTTTTGCTGAATTTGAGGCGGTGTCAGGCATGTTTCCTGGCTTTCCTTTGATAGCCTCGCTGGGAGGATGCCTATTTTATTGTCAGCGTAGTTTAAACCAAACTATCTGGTTCTGCTAATATAAGGTAATGCAAAGAGGGGACTATGGTGGATATTACGGTTGACCTAGGTAGTGATGTTGAACAAAAAGAAAGGGAGTCAGTAGTTTTGGCCTATCGGGCATTGCTGGAGTCCGGCTTGGGCTGTGGTGCCTCGGGCAATGTCTCGCTACGTGTTGGTAACGGCATGCTAATTACTCCCACGGGAATTGACGCAGGGCAGTTGCAGGCGGGGCAGGTTGTGGCGATGTCCCTGGCGGGCGATCGGGCCATAAGTCAGTTGCTGCCATCCAGCGAGTGGTATATGCACGCCGCTATTTATCGAGACCGCCCGGAAGTACAGGCAGTAGTTCATTGCCACTCCAGGTATGCGACAATTCTGGCCTGCACCAGGCGAGCGGTTCCGGCACTGCACTATATGATTGCAATAACTGGGAGTGATGAAATACCGGTGGCATCCTATGCCACCTTTGGCACCGACGAGCTTGCCACGGCGGCAGTGGCGGCACTGGAAAACAGGCTGGCCTGCCTGCTGGCCAATCACGGGCAATTGGCCCTGGGCTGCAGCCTGGACCAGGCTTTGAAAGTGGCGGTGGAAGTAGAAGAATTATCGGCCATCTATTGGGGTAGCCTTGCTATTGGAGGCGGACAGTGTTTGTCCGAAGAGGAAATGGAAGAAGTTAAAGTTGCATTTACCGGCTACGGCCAACAAAAGGGAAGTTGATATGAGGGTTCGCATCGCAACACTGGTTTTTGTGCTCATGGCCAGTGGTTTTTCTCTATCTATTGGCGCCCAAAGCGAGGCGTCGGCAAACATTGAATCCATGGCCACGGCGGTTGAAAAGGATATTGCAGAACTTCAGCTTTTGCAGGGCCAACTCCAGAAAGGTGATACCTCGAATATAGAGGCGCTACAGTACCGCATGGACGGACGAAGTTTTGCACTTCTCGCCGACCTGGAGCAGTTGATCGCGAACGTTGCCGCACT
>JAUVBI010000172.1 GCA_030591305.1 Pseudomonadota bacterium | reverse complement strand
TGCGGTGAGGATGGTTGGCCTGGCCCATCACCGATGGGCCAGGGTAGAGATGTTGCTTTAATACAGGTTTACTTAACCCTGAAAGGCTTTGCGTGGGGCAGAAACACCTGCGGAGTCTTCACCCTTGAGGTAGGCCATCATGGTGTCTGCATCGGACACTTCGAAGGGGTCGGCGCCGAAGTTGTCGCCAAAGCCTTCTTCGATGAACATCTTTTCGATTGCACCGTCATCCACAATCATGGAGTAGCGCCATGAGCGCATACCAAAGCCGACGTTGGACTTGTCGACTAGCATACCCATTTTACGCGTGAACTCGCCATTGCCATCGGGCAGCAGGAAGACATTTTCGTTGCCCTGCTCCTGGCCCCATTTGAACATTACGAAGGCATCGTTCACAGATACACAGATAATTGTGTCTATACCCTGTGCCTTGAACTCCTCAAAGAGTTCCTCATAGCGTGGCAGGTGGTTGGAAGAGCAGGTTGGGGTGAAAGCGCCGGGCAGTGAAAATACGGCTACCTTCTTGCCTGCAAACAGGTCCTGGGTAGTCTTTGGCTGCCAGCGGAAAGGGTTCTCACCCTCCACGGACTCATCTCTTACTCGGGTCATAAATGTTACATCGGGTACACGGTTAACAATGGTCATAGGAAACTCCTCGGTTATAGTCAGAAACTGATACTAGTGTAGATGTGACTGGTTGATAGGTAAAATATATTTTCCCAATCACCGCTATAGTATTTTACTATCGTTGGTGTCAGGATTGATTTACTGTAGTCACTGTCAGGTCTGGGCCGAAATTTATGGCTGATGTTCTTCCATTTCATATACCTTCCCTCAAGGAAAAACATAAGGGGAATACGCTGTGCCGCCGCGGGCATCATAAATGGGCTGTGGATAAGTCAAAGCAATTTGACGTTAAGCAGGGCGAATTGGTCACAGCATACAGCTGCACGCGATGCGGTAAGAAAAAGGTGAAAAAGCACTAGTTCAAGCTCGGCCTGTTGATTTAAAAGTAACTCTCCAATTCCCATGACTCGGACGGAAAACTGACCTCGATACTTCCCGTTGAGTTGATGAAAGAAGAGGCCTGGTAGATTCATGTCTTGGGGCGCTGAAGCTGCGTGTAATCGACCAAAATCAGGCTCTTTGGCCACAACATTCAATAGAACCAAGGCAGGACCCTGAGGTGTGCGGTCTCCTCGCTCCCAATGTCGGAGAGTACTGACGCTAATACCAAATGCTGAGGCGAATTCACTTTGGGACATGCCTGTATTTGCTCGAATTTTTTATATCAACTGAGTCAAGCTCGTGAACAACTATCCTGCCACAGGGGGGGAATGGGTGTTCACATTAAACCGGAATAGGTTTCACGATGGGCCGGAATATGTAAGCAGGTATTGCGTTAAATAGCGCCTGTAATAATGGATTGTTCGGTAGCTCAGCCATAATTACGGTGAGAGGCAGGGGGGTGGCATACTCCATATCTCGACGCTTCTTCTCTCGAGGTATAATTGTCCGAATTGGGACAGTGATTCGGAAAAATGATCTTGTCTTTTGGTGATAGTATTAAAGCCTTGTTTTATAGTGAGGCGTCGATTTACCAGCATGAACTTTGAATTTTCCGAGGAGCAACTTCTTCTACGCGATTCAGCAAAGCGTTTTCTTGAGGGAGAGTGCCCGCGCAGCCGCGTGCGGGACAGTATCGAACGTACTTCTGCATTCGATCGTGAATTGTGGAGCGGTATGGCTGAAATGGGCTGGACCGGCGTAACAATTCCCGAAGAGTACGGCGGCCTGGGTTTCGGATACCTGGAACAAGCTGTTATCGCAGAAGAGGTGGGGCGTTCTCTCGCTCCCGTGCCGTTTTCTTCCTCTTCATTTCTGGCCGTTGAGGCTATTAAGATGGGTGGCTCTGAAGCGCTAAAACAGCAGTATCTGCCTGCCCTCGCATCGGGTGAACTCATCGGTACCTTTGCTTTTCAGGAGAGGCTTGAACACTCAGGCTGGTCGAGTTTCACGACGAAGTACAGTGATGGGATACTACAGGGTCAAAAAATTCCCGTGATGGATGGAGACATTGCCGATATTGCGGTGGTCTCCTGTGATAACGAGGGGCATCGTGCGCTTGCTATTATCGATCTGCGTGACGACAGTGTCACCCGGAAGAAACTCGGCGCATTGGATTTAACGCGGGGTTTGGCATCACTGGAGTTTTCCAGTGCGCCGGCGACGCTGCTTGATGAAAATAGCGGGCAGAATGATCTATTCGAAAGATTGCTGGATCGCGCCGCGACCTTACTGGCATTTGAGCAGATAGGTGGCGCTGAACAGTGTCTTCACGATGCCCGGGATTTTGCACTGGAACGCTATGCTTTTGGCCGGCAAATTGGTTCATTTCAGGCCATCAAGCACAAACTGGCTGACCTCTATATTGAAATAGAACTCGCACGCTCAAACGCATATTATGCCGTATGGGCGTTGACTACAGAGGCCAGTGATTTTCCTGTTGCCACAGCCGCCGCCCATGTCGGTGCCTGTAAAGCCTATAGGCACAGCGCGCAGGAAAGCCTTCATATTCATGGCGGCATGGGATATACCTGGGAGTTTGACAGCCATCTGTTTCTGAGGCGTGCAACAGTGTCGGGGCTTATGCTGGGGCAGATACGACATTGGAAACACACTCTGGTCGAAAGACTTACCGAGGGGAAACACTAAATGGACTTTAATGACAGCCCGGAAGAGGCAAGTTATCGCGCGGAAGCTCGGGCATGGCTGGATGCGAATGCCGAGCCCTTGAAACCGGGTGAGGCTGCACCAACAGTGGAGGACGGTGACAGTATTGAGGTTGTAGAACACGCACAGAAATGGCAGGCGAAAAAATTTGATGCGGGCTGGGCTTGCCTGAGTTGGCCAAAAAAGTTTGGTGGGCGAGCCGCGAAAGGCATGCACTCGGTGATCTGGCGGCAGGAAGAAAAGCGCTTTAACGTGCCTCCGGATATTTTTCAGTGTAGTGTTGGCATGACCGGCCCCACACTTATGGCCCACGGCACAGAGGAACAACTAGACCGGTGGTTGCCGGCGATTGCACGCGGGGAAGACTTATACTGCCAACTCTTTAGCGAGCCTGGTGCCGGTTCAGATCTGTCTGCTGTGCGTACCCGGGCCAAACGAGATGGCGATGACTGGATTGTAGATGGGCATAAAATATGGACCTCACTAGCCCAGTATGCACACTGGGGTATTCTGGTTACCCGTACCGATTTTGATGTGCCAAAACATGCCGGTCTGACCTATTTTATCGTTGATTTAAAATCTCCGGGAATTGAAATTCGCCCCATCAAACAGATTTCCGGTGGAGAAACCTTTAACGAAGTATTTCTATCGGGAGTACGTATTCCCGATGCCAATCGGATAGGCGACGTGGGTAATGGTTGGAGAGTTACGCTGACCACTCTGGCTAATGAGCGCGGTGCCATAGCGACCGGGGGCGCTGGAAAAATTTCCATTTCCGCCCTGATAAAAATGGCCTCCCAACTTAGTGACGATGCCGGCCCGTTGATTCGTCAGGACAGTGTGAAGGAAAAGATTGCGGATTTATTTATGCAGTCCAGAGGTCTTCGTTATACCTCTTTACGTACACTCTCCGCCCTGTCACAGGGTAAAAGGGCAGGCCCTGAGGGTTCCATCGGTAAGCTTGGGGCCGCTACCATGCGTCAGGAGATGACGGCTTTTGCCATTGAACTGCAGGGGCTGGCAGGGGCGATTGAAAGTCCTGAGTCCGGGGTGGAGGAGGGCACCTGGCAATCGGGTTATCTGTTCTCTCCCGCAGCAAGAATTGCAGGCGGGACGGATGAGATTCAGCGGGATATTATTGCCGAGCGGGTTCTGGGGCTTCCCAAAGAGCCGCGTGTAGACAAGGCGCTGCCCTTTAAGGAAATTCCAATAGGCAAGTAAAGCAATGAAAATGATCATGCATTTAGCACTATTTCTACAAATACGGTGTAATACACGTGCTATTATGCCCTTTTTGCGTCGAACTATAATAAAGGCAATCTATCGATGAAGGAAAGCGATAAGCAATTAATGGAGGCAGTGCGAACGCTGCTGCGCATCACTCGAATTTTACAAAGAGTCTGCGAGGATAAGGGTTTTTCTTTACAACAGTATCGAACCCTAACATGGATTGATCATCACGAAGTGACGCGTCCGTATACGCTGGCAGAGCAGGCAGCCGTCAGTCGGCCCGCAGTGGCGGCGTTGATTGCAGGCCTGGAGAAGAAAAAATTAATAAAACGCGAATCGGTTGTCAAAGATGGTCGCGGCGTTCACCTCAAGTCGACACGAAAAACCAAGAAGGTTATCCGGGAGCTTGAAGTGGCCATGGTAGAGAGCCTGAAGGAAGTGTTTGGCGAATCGGTCGATGCGCTTTCAATTCTGGGCAGCTCACACAATTTTGAAGACTTGCTTGATCGGCGTCTCAGCAAAGATATTGAAGCAGGCAAACCGGGAAATTGAAGATTGACTGCAGGGCCTGGCTAAGAAACGCTATTATCCTTTACAGCGACAAGGCTTGTCGCCAACTGTAGAACACGTGTATGGCGATTTACGAATTCAATGGTTTTAAACCGGTAGTCCATGAGACAGCCTTTATTCACGCTCAAGCGACGGTCACTGGCAATGTGCTCATTGGTGCCAATGTCTATGTCGGACCAAGTGCTGCCATTCGCGGTGATTGGGGAAAGATCGTCATAGAAGATGGGTGCAATGTACAGGAAAATTGCACCATACATATGTTTCCGGGAACCACTGTTACGCTGAAAGAGGGGGCCCACATTGGCCATGGTGCCATCATCCACGGCGGAACAATCGGCAGGAACTGTTTAATCGGCATGAATAGTGTGGTGATGGATAATGTGTCCATGGGTGACGAATGCATTCTGGGGGCGCTGTCTTTTGTCTCCGCAAAAATGCAAATACCAAAAAGAAGTTTATTGGTTGGTAATCCGGCTAAAATTATCAAAGACGTCAGTGATGAAATGATTGCCTGGAAAACAAAGGGCACGCGCTTATATCAGGAACTGCCTAAAGAGTGTTATGCCTCCCTCAGGGAATGTGAGCCACTGCGCGAGGAAGAGGCCGACCGCCCGGAACAGGCAGCAATGTATAATACCTGGAACAAAATTAAACAGGATTAATCCACAGCAACACTACAAGGAGAGTCGTTAGCAATGACTATTGAATCAAACAAGCAACTGGTACGCCAGGCCTATGGCGCGGTTTCAGCCGGCGACGTAGAGGGTTTTATGGACTGTCTGGCTGAGGATGTCCGCTATACTTTTTTCGGCTCGCACAGTCTTGCCCGCACCTTCGAGGGCAAGGAGGATATCTTGCACAATCTATTGGCGTCACTGGGCGAGTTTCTGGCGACACCACTTAAGCTTGAGATCACCAATATGATCGGGGAGGGTGATCAGGTCGTCATGGAAGCGCTGGGCCAGTCCGAAACAAAAAGCGGCGACACCTATAACAATATCTACTGCATGGTTGTGACCGTGCGCGAGGGTAAAATAGCAGCGGTACGTGAATATCTGGATACGGAGTTGGTTAGCGAAGTATTTGGAGCATGGCAGGACAATGCCTGAACGCCCGCCATGCGTATGAAGCACTAAAGAGAATTTGCAATCTCCTCATCATCGGCAATCTGAATCATCAGTTTGCCTTTGTTTTTCCCCTGAAATAATTTGTTAATAACTTTCGGAGCGTTTTCCAGTCCCGCTATAACTTCGTGATGGTAGTTAATTTTACCCTGCTTGATCCAGCGAAGCATGTCAGATTCTATCTTCTTACGTCCTCCTTTCAGGTAGTAATCAGTTAGAATAAAACCCTCCATCCGCGCCCGCTTTGTCAGTAGTGACAGGTAATTGGATGGTCCCGCTAGCGGGGCCTGACCAAAATCCGGATATTGGGAGATGGCTCCGCAAATGATTATCCTGGCGCCAATGTTGATATGGGCCAGTGCCGTATCCAGTGTGTCACCTCCAACATTGTCAAAATAAATATCGATACCTTCCGGGCACTTACGCGTCAGTGCACGGTCAAGATTTTCCTTTTTATAGTCAATCACGGCGTCGTAGCCAAAGCTCTCGCGTAGTACGCGACACTTTCTGGGGCCTCCGGCAATGCCCACGGTGCGGCAGCCTTTCAACTTGGCAATTTGTCCTGCAATTGATCCAACCGCGCCGGCCGCGCCAGAGATAAGAACCGTCTGGCCACGTTTTAACTCAGCTACGTTGAGCAGGCCAACATAGGCTGGCAGACCTGTGTGACCCAGAACACTCAGTGCAGTAGTGATAGGCAGGCCTGCACGAACAATATTTGACAGGCTCCATGTGTCAATCCGGTCCTTGTTGTCGTCGTTGTTGTAGATGACGCCTTTTGAAATCGCATAGTCCTGCCAGCCGTCCAGGCCCTGTACCAGATCACCAACTTTAAATTTTGGGTGTCTGGATTCAACCACACGGCTCACGGTGAAGCCGCGCATGACCTCGCCGATACGCACGCGATCCGTATAGGTATCCACGGGGGATGCCCACAGACGTTGAGCTGGATCCAGTGAGAGGAAAAGATTACGCAGAAGAAACTCGCCGCGCTTTGGTTTAGGAATGGCACTTTCAGTGAGGGTAAATGTATCGGCGTCAAATTCGCCGGTAGGGTATTTTGCGAGCAGGAACTGCCGATTGATTATTTCGTTCATAAAGAGATTCTCAGTTGTGTGATTGGATGCCGCCAGCAGCGCTATGATTCTTCGCGGATAGCATCTGAAATAATTTCAGATATATCCTGTATTTTTATGCCACCTGAATTTACCGGGTCTTCGAGCATGGTGAGGCAGAAAGGACAGCCTGTGGCAAGAGT
>JAUVBI010000260.1 GCA_030591305.1 Pseudomonadota bacterium | reverse complement strand
GCCACAGTGCGGCATGCTCAATAACAGTGGCGTGTTGCCCTGGATAAAGCTGAATGGCTTCATATGTGCTATGAGTTATTATAGGGGAGTTAAGCTTAATAGAATCTTGCTTTTTTATCGATAGGACCTAGTCTGCCATTTTTACATGTTGCCCTGTACGCAAAGGTCAGATGGTGTTGATGATGCCGCATCTCAAGGGCCACGATCCGGATTATTACGATGAGCCAGAAACCTTTGATGTCAAAAGGGTCTTTGACCCCGACGTCCTGTTTGGCTATGGGCCACGCTTATGTATTAGTGCCGCACTGGCCAAACGCCAGCTGTATTTGACCATTTGTGAGTTATTCAAACGTTTCCCCAATGTTGAATTGGCCGAAGAACCAGAACGGGGTACGGCAGATCATAACGCAGTGACTTTTAAAAATCTGATGCTGAAAACCAACATCTAAGCTGTCTATACTCGAATGAATGATTATTCAGTCGGGTGTAGACAGCTACGCCTGCTCGTGGCATGCTGCCCCGAAGTACCCCTTCCCGTGGTTACTGGGTCGAATGCTCGGAGCGGCAAGTGAAAAAATACGATGCGATTATTATTGGTGCCGGCCACAACGGTCTCACCAATGGCGCCTACCTGGCCAAAGCGGGACTTGATGTACTGGTGCTGGAGCGCAACAGCTATATAGGTGGCGCAACGGTCAGCCGAGAGCTGCACGAGGACTGGACCTACTCCAACTGTTCCTATGTGTGCAGCCTGCTGCGCCCGGAAATTGTCCGTGACCTGGAATTACCGCGCCATGGTTTACAAGTAGTGCCCTACGGCGGGGGCGTTACCTTTATGCAAAATGGCGATCACTTCGGCAAATACCATGACCATCAGCGTCAGTACCGCGAGATGGCGCGTTTTTCAAAGCGCGATGCGAATGCCTATGAACGCTATTCCGCGAATGTACAAAAGCAAACACGACTCATTCGGCCCTATCTTATGCGTCGCCCCCCAGACCCCACCTCCCTCAAGTTGCGCGATCTGAAGGATTTAGCCGAGTTTGCCAGTAGTTTTACTTCCCTGGGAGAGGAGGGCTTGGCAGACACACTCAAATTCTGGACCAAGAGCGTGGGTGATTACCTGGAGGAGTATTTCGAGACCGATGTCATCAAGGCGCACCTGGCGGGCAGCGGTATCATAGGTACCGCACTGGGTGTTTACTCACCGGGCACGGCCTATGTGCTGCTGCATCACTATATGGGCGATGTGGACGGCAATGTGGGTTCCTGGGGTTTTGCCCGGGGTGGCATGGGTGCCGTTTCCGGCTCTTTGGCCTTGGCTTATCAGTCCTTCGGTGGTGAAATTCTCTGTGATGCTGATGCCGATCGAATTTTGGTTAAAAATGCCAGGGCTGTGGGAGTCGCCCTTAAGAATGGTGATGAATATTACGCCGATGTGGTGGTCTCAAATCTCGATCCCAAGCGGACTTTTCTCGACGTGATGGATGCCTCCGACCTACCGGCTGACGTGGTGAAGAAAGCGGAGAATTTCAAAATACGGGGTTCCTCAGGCAAATTGAACATTGCGCTGGATGGTCTGCCCACATTTAATGGTATTTCCAAGGACAGTCCTCTGCGCTTTGGCGATATGCATTTCTCCGATTCGCTTGAGCGCCTGGAGCGAGCCTATGATGACTGGAAGGACGGAACCTGGTCTAAAGACCCCTATCTCGATATGTTAATTCCCAGCCAGATGGACCCTACCATGGCGCCTCCCGGAAAGCATATGATGACGGTCTTCGTACAGTATGCACCGCCCAAAATAGGGGGGCAAGAGTGGACCGATGAGGATAAGGCGGGCTTTGAAAAAACGGTGATTGAGCAGATTGCGCGCTATAGCCCCAACTTTAAAGATCTTATTTTGCACTGCGAGACACGCACGCCCCGTGAAATTGAGGCAGAGGTCGGCCTGACCGAGGGTAATATATTTCAGGGTGAACTCACTTTTGATCAGCTGTTGTTCAACCGGCCCTTCCCGGGCTATGCCCAATACCGCGGGCCGGTAAAGGGCATGTATATGTGCGGTTCGGGAACCCACCCTGGCGGGGGAGTGATGGCTGCACCGGGTGCGAACGCCGCTCGCGAAATATTACGTGACCTGAAAAAAACCAATACCGTACCCGAGGGTTATGCCGATGACTGACTATGATGTGGTGTTGGTAGGCGGAGGTCACAACGGTCTTGTCTGTGCAGCTTATCTGGCCAAAGCGGGTAAGAACGTATTGGTGCTTGAGGCGAACGAGGCTCTGGGTGGCGGTGCTGCCAGTCGGGAGTTCGCCCCCGGTTACACCGTGTCTTCTTGTGCCCACTGGTTGACTCATCTCAGTCCACTGGTCAGTAAAGACCTCGCCCTGGAGTGCCACGGCCTGCAGCTGGCAGCCCGCGATCTGGATTCTATTGGCCTGAACCCCAAGGGCCAGCACGTAACCATCAAAGGCGACACGGTGGAAGGTGAAAGTTTGTCTACCGCCGACAGGCAGGCCTATATTGAATTTCATCGCAAAACGATCAAGTTCTCCAAGCTGCTGGCAAAGGCTTTTGCGGTGCGACCACCCAAATTGGTAGAATCCAACTTTACCGACAGAGTAAACCTCCTGAAGTTGGGGCTGGGTATGAAAATGCTGGGTCGGGAAGATATGAGCGACCTGCTGCGATTGGCGCTTATCAATATGTACGACGTCATGGAAGAAAACTTCGATAACGAAACCCTTAAGGCCCTGCTCAGCTTCGATGGCGTGTTAGGTGCGCACATGGGGCCCCGTTCGCCCAATACCGTGTTTACTTATTTGTACCGCCGCGTCGGCGATGTGCATGGCTACAACGGCCCCGCTGTGGTGAAAGGCGGCATGGGTGCGTTGGCGGCTGCGGTGGCCGACGCTGCCAGGGCCGTTGGTGTGGAGATACGCACAGGCAGTCCGGTTGAGAACATTAATCTGGTGGATGGCAGGGCAGTGGGTGTGACTCTGGTAGATGGCGAGGTAATCAGTGCACCGCTGGTGGTGTCCAATGCAGACCCGGTGACTACCTTCGAAAAATTGGTTCGCTACCGCAATGTGGAAACCGGCCTGGTCAGACGAGTCAGCCAGATTCGAATGCGCAGTGGCACGGCCAAGCTCCATTTGGCACTGGACGGTCTGCCGAAGTTCAAGGGCCTGGATGAGAAACAACTGGGGCAGCGGCTGGTAATAGCGCCAACCATGGACTATATCGAGCGAGCTTTTAACCATGCCAAATATGGTGAATATTCGGTTCAACCTGCTTTGGATATTAGTATTCCCAGTATCCACGACAGTTCGCTTGCTCCTGCGAGCAAGCATGTTATGTCCATCATTGTACAGTTTGCACCCTATGATCTGCGGGAAGGTTGGGGCAGTCATAAAGAGCACTTTACCCGAAAGATCATTGAAACAATCAGCGCCTATGCGCCGGATATCGCCGAGCAGATAGTGGCCAGCGAATTGCTGACACCGGTGGATATTGAGCGTGAGTTTCATATGAAAGGTGGTCACTGGCATCACGGCGAAATCAGCCTCGACCAGGTGATGATGATGCGGCCGTTCCCGGGGGCTACTCAATATGGCACGGCGGTGGATGGACTGTACCTCTGTGGCGCGGGGTCTCATCCCGGCGGTGGCGTGATGGGACTGGCAGGGCGCAATGCAGCCCGGGAAATAATCAAGCGGGGAGCTGCGGCATGAGTAGAGAACAAAGTGATGTCATGATGCTCGAGTCGCCCTTCCATTCCCGGGTGGCAGCCGCCAATGAGCTCAATGAATGGGACTGCTGGGCGGGCTATACCACACCCACTGCCTACTTTGACGTGGAGCTGGAGTATTTTGCCGTGCGCAGTACCACCGGTGTGTTCGATTTGTCTCCCATGAACAAGTACCAGATTACGGGCCCCGATGCCAAGGCCTATCTGGATCGCGTGATGACTCGTAATATCGGCAAGATTAACGTGGGCAGGGTGGGCTACTCGGTCTGGTGTGATGATGCAGGGCAGGTGATGGATGACGGCACCATTTTCCGGTTGGCAGAAAACGAGTACAGGCTCTGTGCCTACGCACGGGCCATGGACTGGTT
>JAUVBI010000103.1 GCA_030591305.1 Pseudomonadota bacterium | reverse complement strand
GTGACGCGCCAGTTGAATTGAGCCTCGCCGATCGCTGGATCACCAGCAAGTTACAGGAAACCACGGTGGAGGTGAGAGGTGCAGTAGCCAACTACCGTTTCGATCTGGCATCCCAGGCCTTGTATGAATTCATCTGGAATGAGTACTGTGACTGGTACCTCGAACTTTCCAAGCCGGTACTGTGGGACGACAACGCTTCTGCGGCGGCCAAACGCGGTACCAGGCGCACGCTTTTGCAGGTACTGGAAGTCACACTTCGGTTGCTGCATCCGTTTATGCCCTTTATTACCGAGGAAATCTGGCAAACCGTGGGTACTCTTGCAGGAAAAACCGGCCCAACCATTATGCTTGAACCCTATCCGCAGAGCTCAGAGAAAGGCGTGGACAGCCTCGCAAATGCGGATATAGAATGGCTCAAAGGTGTGATTGTAGGCATTCGCAACATCCGCGGTGAAATGAACATACCACCGGGTAAGGAGCTTTCAGTTCTCTTCAGGAATGGTGCGCAGCGCGACCGGGCACGGCTGAAGGAAAATGCACAGTTCCTGAAAAAACTGGCAAAGCTCTCGGACATAAACTGGCTTGCTAGCGATGAAGAAAACCCGGTAGCGGCAACGGCACTGGTAGGGGAATTGGAGATACTGGTGCCCATGGCCGGCCTGATAGACCAGGAGGCAGAGTTGCAGCGCCTCGCCCGGGAAATAGAGAAGTTGGAGAAAGAACTGTTACGCATAAGGGGCAAGTTAGGCAACGCTTCCTTCGTGGATAAAGCCCCCGCCGCCGTCGTGGCTAAGGAACAGGCAAAATTGTTGGCGCAACAGCAGGCGCTGGAAACGTTACAGGAGCAGGAGCGGCACATCCGGCAAATGTAACAACACCTCGGAATCAGGGATTTCCAGACTTCACAGGCACATTGTCCTGTGAAGCATAATAAAAGCAAAATAAAAACCCGAGGAAAGTAGTATGACAGATCGCGTAAACGGTACGGTAAAGTGGTTCAATAACGCCAAGGGCTTTGGCTTCATCACCCAACAGGAAAGCGAAGACGATGTGTTCGTGCACTTTCGCTCCATCCAGGGCGATGGGTACCGCACCCTTGACGAGGGTCAAGCTGTAGAGTTCAAGTTGACTGAAGGCCCCAAGGGCCTGCAAGCCGAAGACGTTATGAAGCTGTAGTGTTCAAACGCCCCGGTCTCAGCACCTGATCAAACCAGGGTGACTCGTCGTGAGGGGCAGTGAACGGTTGCAGTTTCATTGATCGCCTCGTGCAGGCCTCAAAAACAGCAATTTCTTGTCTCGTATTCATGTCCAGTGCATCCCTCTTGATCGGAATGGTGCTAAACTTGCGCCGCATCCACGCCCCCGCCATCCGGGGTCTAAACCTATGAGAGGAATTCGATGAAACTTATTGCCAAAACAATAACCAGCGTGGCAGTTGCCGCTGTCGCTGCCATCACAACCACCTGGCTTACTGGCGACAGTCATGCCGCGCTACTGCTATTTTTCGCCTTTTGCGGCGCAACCATCACCACCGCTCTGTTGGTGTCAATCCCCGATCGCAGTGCCACATCCACGCCCCGAAAAAACAAACCCAAGCCCCGGCGCGCCCCCAAACCTGTTGCCGATAAATCCACCCCTCGCGACACATCCAGTGACGAGGAACGAGAACATGGGCGGGTAAAGTGGTTCAATGTATCCAAAGGGTTTGGGTTTATTACCAGGGACAACGGCGAAGAAATTTTTGTGCATTTTCGCTCAATCAGGGGCGGTGGCCGACGCGGGCTAAGAGATGATCAAGAAGTCACTTTCATTACTGCGGAGAGTGACAAAGGCCCCCAGGCGGAAGATGTTGAAGGGATCGAATAGACTCCTCATCTGCACGCACAAAAAAGCAGACATTCAAATTGGGTACAACAAAAGCACGCACTCAGAGGCGCTTTCGAGGCGTCATTATGCCCACGGCCTCCCATCCAGAAATCCGCCGTGTAAAACGTGCGGGCAATTACCCTTCCATCCATGGCAACAAGTTATGGAAGTCCAGTTGCCTGATCATGGACTACCTGAAGAAAAACCCTCCCGAGCATGCTGGCACGGTGATTGATGTGGGCTGTGGTTGGGGCGCTTCCGGAATATGGTGCGCCAAAAAACTCGGTTCAGCTGTTACCTCTATGGATGCGGATCCCGATGTCTTCCCCTTCCTTGGCGTCGCGGCAGACCTGAACGGCGTTGCCATTTCACCACTGGTTTCACGCTTTGAAAAGTTGACCACTCGCCAGTTATCGCGCTTTGATATGCTCATCGCCGCTGACATCTGCTTCTGGGACGAGTTGATCGACCCGGTTTACAACATGGTAAACCGCGCCGTAAAAGCCGGCGTCAAACACATCCTGATTGCAGACCCCGAGCGTCCCACCTTTCACGAGATGGCGGCACGCTGCGTTAAGCGCCACTGCGCCGATGTAATTGAGTGGGAAACCCGCTCGCCAATCAAGGCCCGCGGCGCCATAATGGTCATCCAGAACGCCTGAGAAAAATCTCAGTCCAATACTTCGTAATCCCGCAATAAATGTATTTCTGCCTCCGGCTCACCGTTGACGATACGTGGCCGGAAGCGGGTCTGGGCCAGTTTGCGCCTGAGCCTGTCAGCTTTACCTTCGTATTCACTGGCCATCGCGGTGGCTTCTATGTTGTCTGCCCGCCCAACGGCAGATACATCATATCGAGCACGTATCACAATGGGTTCCACCCCCTCAGACAATTCGCGGGGCTGCCAAAAAGCACCGTTCGCGGGTAGTTCAACCGGTTGTCCCAGCCATTGCAGCAACAATTGTACCTGGCCCGCGTCCCGTAATAATTTTGCTACCTGCTCATAAGCCGTCAGCGCCTCGGAGCGGCGATCATTCCATTGGTTCCAGTCAGCGAGTTCCAGCCACGCAGCGGCAAGCGCCTCCAATCGCTCGGGTGGAATCCGGATAATGAACTCTCCCAGCAGTTTCCGACCGTGCGCGAGCGCATTGCGCTGAAGGGTTTCAAGCCGGTACTGAGTATCCTTCGGGTCGTCCCATGTATTGGCCAGCCTGGTGGCCGGAAGTTCGCCAATGGCTTTGACCCTGGATTTGTACCTGTCCTGCAACAGGTAGAGATTGCGCAACTGACTTAGCACCAGCGCCCGATAGCTGACAAAATCCACAAAGGGATCGGCGACCACGCCCGCCAGGATATGCTCGTTCAGGGAATAAAGCATATGCAAGCGTTCGGCGTCGTGCCTATCAAGACCCAGGCGCAAAGCCTCGCGCTGCCAGCGCAGGTATTCCAGCGCGGCGCCAAGTCGTACCGTAGTGTAGGGAGGCTGGCCGCTGCCGTACAACCGGAAGTAATAGTTGTAACGGGAATCCAGCATTGCCAGGTCGCCAGTCATCCGGTAGGTCTCGAACAATTCCTTCAGAATGGGGACCTGACGCTCGCTGTACAAACCCTCGTTGACCCGTACCACATGGAGTGCCCGCCGGTAGAGCTGCTGGGCCTGTTTGATATCACCATTTTGTCGAAGCAGTCGGGCCAGGCCGGCTAATGGCTCCGCCAGGGTATCGGCGTAGGGCCCCCCCTCTCCTTCAATCAGGCTAAGCTGATATAGGTAGCTTGCCCCGTCCTGTACCGCTGACACCACGGCAGGTTTCGGCCACGCTACGGCATTGCCGGCATCCGACCAACGCTCACCAAGCCGGACAAAATATTCCCCGTAGGGGGTCGGGGTTCCAGCAAGAGCAATCGGTGACAACAATAGTACAGCGCAAAAAAATCCAACCATTTGCAATAACGAGCCTTTGCCTGGGTGTGCAGGCCAATTCTTCAGATTGCTGACCATTTAGTGATCACATCTCCTGGTGAATCGGCGTTACAAAACGATATAACGACCACCCACCCGTTCACTCGTAGAACAATAACATGCCACGTAGGAGCAGTTCCTGCAAGGCTGTTGATGGGGCAATGTGTGGCGCCACCTCGCACATTTGAATGCCGGAAATACACCGTGGCACATGGACCAGCCCAAAATCTCCGCCACTCCTCTCTAACCTTTTATATCGCACGCCCGCCATTGCACAGCTGGTTGTGGGAGCAGATCACGTGTACCATCCGCGACTTGTGTACACCCCTGTCGCATAAGGTGCGCCAGCGCGTAGTTGCAGGCAGTACCGATCCACACCAGTAGCGAATATCTGAGCATGAGCAAGAACAAGCGGCGCGATGTCCCGCATTTTGACACTCCCATCATCGAGACCCACTGTCACCTGGACTATCTCGAGGCACATGAACTATCTGCCACACTGGCGCAATCCTCGGCGGCGGGCATTGAACGAATTATTACGATTGCTGTTTCCCCCGCCAACCTGGCTCGTGTACTGGAGCTGACAAGGGAAGCCGGCAATATCTGGGGTACCCAGGGCGTACACCCACACGAGGCCCTGTCCTATAACGATGAAGTAGAAGCGCTAATTCGCACTCAAGCCACTGACGAGCGTATTCTTGCAATCGGCGAGATAGGCCTGGACTATCACTACGATCACGTCGACCGGGCCGTGCAGAGGGCGGTGTTCGAGCGCCAACTCCAACTGGCAACCGAGCTGGATATGCCAGTGGTAATTCACACCCGGGAGGCGGAGGAGGATACCCGGGATATTTTGAAAAACTTCAGTCCTTTACTGCGGCGAAAGGGCGTACTTCACAGCTTTACTTCTAGTCTTTCCCTGGCCGAATACTGCTTGTCGGAGAATTTTATGCTTGGTTTCAATGGAATTGCCACTTTCAACCGGGCCGACAATGTGCGGGAAGTCATCGCCGCTACACCCCTGGAGCACATCCTGCTGGAAACCGATGCACCCTATCTCACCCCGGCACCCTACAGGGGTAGGCCCAACGCCCCCTTCTATCTGCCACTGATTGCGGAAAAAGTGGCCGAGGTAAAACAACTGGAAGTGGAGACCATGCTGAAACAGGTCTATCGCAACAGTATGGCAATTTTTTTCGGAGCCGCTTAATGGAATATATTGTGGGACAGCGCTGGGTCAGCCATGCGGACGCGCAACTTGGCCTGGGTGTAGTCGTCGACTTCGAAGGGCGGCGGGTTACTCTCGCATTCCCCGCCGTGGGAGAGGAACGCACCTACGCCACCGAAAATGCTCCACTGAGTCGATTGCGTTTCAAGGTGGGTGACAGGATATCCACAGTCGAC
The DNA here is from genome assembly GCA_030591305.1 of Pseudomonadota bacterium. Next base: position 4,816 of record JAUVBI010000103.1, on the reverse strand, counting down.
GACGTAGAGCTGTTGGTTACCACTGTGACGGAGCATCAGGGGCTGCTGGTATACGCCGGCACCGATCACTACGAACAACAACAAACCGTTTCCGAACTGGAACTGGGTGCCTTCGTCCAGCTGACGACTCCACAGCAGCGCTTGCTCAATGGCCACTTCGATAAAAACAGTGACTTTGCCCTGCGGATAGCCACTTTCGGGCACACCGACCGCCTACAACGCTCTATCGCGCGCGGGCTTATAGGTTCCCGCACCAGTCTGTTACCGCACCAGGTCTACATTGCCAACGAAGTAGGCCAGCGCCATGCACCCCGGGTATTGCTGGCGGACGAGGTGGGGCTGGGCAAGACCATTGAAGCGGGCATGATTATCCACAAGCAACTGATCACCGGCCGGGCTTCTCGCGTACTCGTATTGGTACCCCCAAGCCTGCAGCACCAGTGGTTAGTAGAAATGTTACGCCGTTTCAACCTTCACTTTGCCCTGTTTGATGCGGAGCGTCTGGCGGAGATACCAGAGGAAAACCCTTTCGATAGCGAGCAATTAGTGTTGTGTAGCCTGGCGCTGTTCGAGTCACGCCCGGATCTACAGGCCCAGGCAATCGCTGCAAACTGGGACCTGGTAGCCATAGACGAGGCCCACCACCTGCACTGGTCCACCACCGGCGCCGGTGATGATTACCTGTTTGTCGAAGCCCTGTCCCAGGCCAGCGCCGGCCTGTTACTGCTGACAGCCACCCCCGAGCAGATTGGCCAGGCTAGCCATTTTGCCCGCCTGCGACTACTGGACCCCTCCCGCTTTTACGATCTTGAGAGCTTTAAGGCTGAGGAGCAGCAGTACCGCCATCTCAGCGAATTGGTGGATACCCTGGAGGCCGGCCAGCGCCCCCACGACCTGCCCCCGGGCCTGGACCCGGAGACACCGGCGGCCACACTCATCGCCCAGATACTGGATCGCCATGGCACCGGCCGGGTGCTGTTTCGCAACACTCGGGCCGCTGTAAGGGGCTTCCCGCAACGGATATTACACCGCCACCCCCTGCCGGCGCCGGATGAGTACACTTTCGCCCGGGTTGACCTCGATGAGCAGTTGCACCCGGAGCAGCCCTACCTGGACGACAGCTGGCTGTCTTTCGATACCCGGGTTAAATGGCTTGAGCAGACACTCAAGGAGTTGCGCCCTGCCAAGGTGCTGGTCATCTGTGCACGCGCCGAAACGGCGGTAGCACTGGAACGTCATCTGCACCTGAGGGCCGGGATACGGTCCGCCGCTTTTTACGAGGGCCTGTCGATCATCGAGCGGGACCGCGCCGCCGCCTATTTTGCCGATGAAATCAATGGCGCCCAGACCCTGGTCTGCTCGGAGATTGGCAGCGAGGGCCGCAACTTTCAGTTTGCCCACCACCTGATCCTGTTTGATCTCCCCCTCAATCCCGACCTGCTGGAGCAGCGCATTGGCCGGCTCGACCGGATAGGCCAGCAGTCTGATATAGAGATTCATATCCCCTATCTTGTACAGACGGCACAAGAAACTTTACTCGACTGGTACGACCAGGGCATGAACCTGTTTACAGAGAGTTGCTCTGCCGGTTACATGATTTTCGAGACATTCCGCGCGCGGCTGCTGAGCCAACTGGCACAGCGTACAGGGGAGTTCGACGACCTGCTGGCAGAGACCGCCGACTTCACTGCGCAAACACGGCAGGAACTGCGGGAAGGACGCGACCGTCTGCTGGAGCGCAATTCCTGCAAGCCCAAGCTCGCCGCTGCCCTGATTGAAGAAATCAGGACCAATGAGGAGAGCGACACACTGGAGAAATTCCTCGAGGCCCTGTGTGAGGCCTTTGGGGTTGATCAGGAGTTCCACTCGGAGCAGGCTCTGATCCTGCGACCGTCAGAACATATGCTGACAGGACACTTTCCCTATCTCAGGGAAGACGGCACAACCATTACCTTCAGCCGCGACAAGGCGCTGGCACGTGAAGATATGGAATTTGCCAGCTGGGAACACCCCATGATCCTGGAAGCGATGGATATGGTGCACTCGACGGAATTGGGCAATGCCGCCATTGGCACTATCAAGCTCAAGGGTGTCGCACCCGGCACCATGCTGCTGGAGGCCCTTTATAGCGTGAATTGCGTCGCACCGCGCTCGTTGCAGGTAGAACGTTTCCTGCCCCTGTCACCCATGCGACTGCTGGTCGACGCGCGCGGTAAGGACCTGGCGGAACTGGTGCCCCACACCCGGCTTAACGACCTGATCCAGAGCGTAAAAAAATCCACCGCTCTGGCCATCATCAAACAGGTTCGCCAGGAGGTGGAAGCCAAGATGGCGCTCGCAACAAGCCAGGCAGAGCAACAGTTGAAAACTATTCTCTCCCAGGCGGAACAGACTATGCGAGAAGATCTGGGTGCAGAACTGGCCCGCATGGAAGCGCTGCGGTTGGTCAACCCCTCTATCAGGCAGGAGGAGCTGGATCACCTACGCTATCGCATCGATGAGTGTGCCGTACATATCCAATATGCCAACCTGCAGTTGCAGGCGTTGCGGCTGGTGATAACCACCTGACAGGACCGTGTTATTGATAGTAAACACAGCTCGGCTATTTTGGCCCAAATCGCCGAAAAGGTGTCCTAGCCCCATTGTTTATCAACGTACCGGGACTTGGAAAAAAACACCAACCGCCTTTATCTATTAGCAGGCTTTACCAATCTGTTCCGGGCAGAGCCCTTTATGGCGGCCTGACAAGATAGATCCGCCTGGAGTTCGCTGAAGAGTGAATTCCAGGTGTAAAAACAGTCAAACTCGTGCGCTTTACACCCGAAAATCAGTAAAGTAGGAGCCACATGGAAACTTCGATCGATATCACGATTTTTTTCAGAGCTGCCTTACCTTAACTGTACCGTTGTGAAAAGAGATTCCTGGAAAACATCTTTGCCGCGCATTGAATCAACATCCTTAATGCGTTATTGTTTTTCGTATTGTATCTGGCCCAGTATTTTCAGGCGACAAAATCAACAGTCTGTCCAGGCACTATTCCTGCTTTCTTTAAGGAATGGTCGGGAAGCCGTTCAAATAATCTTGAAAGAGAAAGTTTGCTTATGAGTTTGCGAAACAAATCCCGCCAAATTTCTTTGGCATCCCTTTGTATCTATTTTTTTATCCCCCAAGTTCAGGCAGGATTTTGGGATGATGTGGCAAACAAGGCTAAAAGTGTCACTGAGGAAGTTATTAAAGATACTGCCGGTGATATGACTAATAACGATGACCAGTCATCTGATAGTTCATCCACGGTAAGCACCAGTGCCGCCGCAGAAGAGAAGAAACAGGAGGTGAAAAGCTCTGCCTCTACAGAAACATCATCTGCGGTCGCTAGTGTTCAAACCACGTCAGTGACAGAAACAACGGCAAGCCAAAGCTCTGATGTTGATATTATTGGGCTGAAACTTGGTATGACGCAAGATCAGGTTATTGCGGCTTTAAAAAAGCATAATAAAGATTTTGATATTACGTTTAGTGAATCTAAGGTGACCTCGAATGAGAGAAAACAAGATGCACATTTGCCAGACCATCTTCTGGCTATAGATGCAAGGATGGCTGATATACATTCCCGCCCTAATGAAACCATAATTATAAGATTTTCTAGGCCTCCTTCAAATAATACGGTTAATGAGATTGTACGTTCGGTAAGTTTTGCTCAAGACATTTTGACCGATACCGTTGTAAGTGCTCTGAAAGAAAAATATGGTACGCCGACGCCGAAACCTAGAATGTTGGTTTGGGATTTTTCGGCTAATAGTAATAAAAATTCGAACTGTCATATGATGGCTTACATGGGAAATCAGGATCGCTTTTATAAAACTGCATGTAGCGGTATGGAATTGATAGCGATTATAAATACAAGTAACGAAATTCTGGGTGGACTACAAACCGCTTTGATCGATCATGGGGAGATAAAAAGACAGTTTTTGGCAACAAATAACTACCGTGCTCAGCTAATAGAAGAGCGTCGTCAAGAGGAATTGAAAAAAGCCAGCCAAGGCTCAGCACCAACACTATAGGGATGTCGTATCATGAATGATTTCTTAAAATTCGATAAATTTCTAACACCTTCACTGATCCAGGTTGTCTTCTGGGTTGGTACGGTATCAATGGCAATTCCATCACTGATGATCTTGCCTCATAGTTTTTTGTCAGGAGCAATCGGCATCGTCGTCGCCCCTGTTTTTATGCGCGTGATGTGTGAAACTGTACTTGTCCTGTTTCGTATTAATGACGCATTACAGGAGATCAAAGAGAAAAAATAATATCTGTCATGAGTGAGCCACACAATTAAGATTATAAGATGCTGTAAAAATATAATCTAAGCCCATAAAACTTATATTATCATAGCGGATAGCTTCAATGACCGCTTTGCGAAGCTCAAGCTGTGATCTATCCATACCGTAATTACTAGCGCAGAGTAGAGATACCCACCGCTGCACGCACCTTCTGCATCAGGGGCACGCTGTATTCGCGCGCCCGCTCGGCACCCTTCTTCAGTACTGCCTCGATGTAGACCGGGTCGTCCATCAGCTGCTGGTAGCGTTCCCGTGCTCCTGCCAACTCGTCGTTAACCAGTTCAAATAACTGCTTTTTGGCCTCGCCCCAAGCGATACCATTCGCGAACTCGCGGCGCATACGGGCAGCCTCATCCGGCGATGCAAAGGCCGTCCACAGCTGGAATACGGTGGAGTCGTCCGGGTCCTTGGGCTCCCCCGGTTCCAGCAGATTGGTCTTGATTTTGTTGATGCTCTTGCGCAACTGTTTCTCACCC
>JAUVBI010000026.1 GCA_030591305.1 Pseudomonadota bacterium | reverse complement strand
CGCTGGCCTGTGCGAGATAATCGAGCATCTCCAGCTCCGCAATAGTCTCTACCCCGGGTGCCAATACAATAGGGCGAATGCAAAAGGGTGGGCAGGGCCTGGAGGTGAGCGCATAGTCTGCCTTTACCGTGTTTTTGTTGTCCTGGTTGCGCTCTATGCGAACGGTTTTACCATTGTGCTGTACATTGACATAGGCTGTGTCGGGGGTAATGCCAACCGGCTCTGCGAAGGCGATAGCGCTGGCCAGTAGCATAAACAGGGCAATTGTGTACTTAAACTGGAACATGATGAACTCCTTGATATGTGGCCACTGACAAAAAGGGGCTCAAAGAGCCCCGGAAATACCTGTTATTACCCGTTAATACTGGGGTTTGAGTTGCACCGCCTCTTGCGTTGGATCTACGCCTCGCCCCTGTAACTGTAAAATACCTCTACGCATGCTATTCCCCCAGGACTTGAAAATCAGGTTTACCGCCGGATCGGCAGTTTCCAGATTATTGAAGGCCCAGATATTGTCGGTGGACTTGGTGTCGATGGAGCGCACCATTACTTCACCCGTTGCGGCATTAATCAGAGCCAGACTCACAGTGATAGCACCACCTTTTCTGGCGCCTGCCTCCGCTGCTGCCTTGGAGGCATTGGGGTGAATAGCAACAATTGTCGTATGAACAATCATGTCGGCCTCTTCGCGGCGATTGACCACGTTAAACGCAGACTCATAGCTGAGCGCTTTACTAAATTCTTCTGCCATCGCGTTCTGTAAAATGCCGTCTTCCATATCGGTAATTTTCCAACCGTCGCCAGAGTCAGCACTCTCTGGCTGGATGATCTGGATATTGCTGTCGTTGACCGGTGCGATATAAATTTCGCGAAAAGTGCTGCCACCCTTGGCTGCATCCATATTGACATACAACTCATCCGACCTGGAATTACGGGCGACCATATACTCTGAGTCTCCTCGCTCCGGTGCAGCAGCACTGATATCGACTGAATTTTGGGCACAGCCGCCCAATAGAACGGTAGAAGCCAGGACGGCTGGGATCAATTTAGCTAGCATGTAAAACACCTTTTGCCTTAATGGTTATTGAACTGAAGACCGTATGCTATACAATCCAGCACCATTATGTAAGAGGGATCAACTGCATGCCCACCTTCAGTAAAACCAGCTTGCTGTCCAGCCTGGCACTGGCCATATTTTCCCAACATGGTATGGCACAGGATGTATTGACTGAACAGGTACTTGTCACCGCAACCCGGGTACAAGCCAGTGCCGAAAGCCTTCCCCTGGCATGGTCGGTAGTGGGTGAAGACGCACTGGCTCTCACCGGCCACGTGCATATTAACGAGATTATGCAACAGGTCCCCGGCGCGTGGATTACCCGGGGCAACGGCCAGGAGAGTCTCACATCCCTGCGCTCCCCTACCCTGACCGGTGCCGGCAGCTGCGGTGCCTTTTTTATGGCCAGTGACGGCATTGGGCTGCGGGCACCGGGTTTCTGCAACGTCAACCAACTGTTTGACGCCAACGCCGAGCAGGCGGGCCGTATCGAGGTTATCAAAGGGCCAGCTACCGCCCTGTACGGCTCCAATGCCATGCACGGTGTTATCAATATACTCAGCGCTGCGCCAAGCGAACAGATCAATCACAATATTGCTATCGAGGCCGGCCCCTACGATTTCTATAGAGCCAAATATCGTTACAGTAATACCTACGGTGCCCACGGCGTAAGCCTGAGGGCGAACGGCACCACCGATGGCGGCTACAAAGACAGCTCCGGCTACGATCAGCAAAAAGCCACCTTGCGCCATGACTACCGGGCGGACACCTTGAAGGTGACTACCGTGTTGGACATATCAAATCTAAATCAGGAGACGGCTGGTTTTATCAAAGGGGACGATGCGTATAAAGACGATGATGTAAAGGACGGTAATCCCAACCCCGAAGCCTACCGGGATGCAAAATCACTGATGCTATACAGCCGTATAGACCTCACCCTGAACGACAATAACCAGCTCTCAATAACGCCCTATCTGCGCGACAATGAGATGGCGTTTATGCAGCATTTCCTGCCCTGGAAATCGGTAGAGGAAAACGGACACTCCAGCCTGGGACTCAGAATCACGTTATATACGACCGGCGATTCCACCCAGTGGGTGAACGGCGTCGATCTGGAGTATACCGACGGCTGGCTAAAAGAGACCCAGGACGAGGATTTCAGCCCGAATCAACCCACCGGTGTACATTACGACTACCAGGTTGACGCCATCGTGGCGGCGGCCTACAGCCAGCTGAGTGGCTCCCTGGGTTCGCGCTGGGAATATACAGCGGGGGCCAGGCTGGAATATACACAATACGACTATAACAACCGCACCGCTGATGGCCCGGCCTGTGCTCCGGATGCTTCCGCATGTCGCTTTTACCGCCCTGCGGATCGGGATGATAGCTTTAGCAATTGGTCCCTTAACGCGGGGGCCAGTTACCAGTACGCGGAGCAACATTACGCCTACACACGGGTTGCTCACGGGTTTCGCGCACCGCAGGCCACTGAGTTGTATCGTCTACAAGCTGGACAGAAGGTGGTAGACCTGGACTCAGAGCAGATGGACAGCCTGGAGTTTGGTCTCCGTGGAACCGCCCTCAAACGCCTCTCCTACGACCTTGCTTTTTATACGATGAAAAAGGATGAGGTTATTTTTCAGGACGCTGATCGGCAAAATATCAGCGGCGCAAAGACCAGCCATGTAGGGCTCGACATCAGCCTGGACTATCAATTGGCAGACCACTGGAGCGCACGCCTGGATGCGACTTACGCGGAGCATAAATACAACAGCCACATCCAACTGCTGGGCAGCAGTGGCGATATCAAGGGCAATATTATTGATACCGCGCCAAAAGTCTTTGGCAGCGCTGGTCTACGCTGGGATATGACCGAGGCTACGGGCCTGCCGGGGCAGGCCGAGCTGGAGTGGGTGTACATGGACTCTTATTATCTGGAACCCGATAATCAACACGAGTACGAGGGCCACTCCCTGTTGAACCTGAGGGTAACAGGCCAGCTCAGCAAACGATTTTCAGCGGGAATTCGCCTGACGAATTTACTGAATGAAGACTATGCCGAACGGGCCGATTTTGGCTTTGGCGACTACCGCTATTTTGTCGGACAGCCGCTGGGAGCTTATGTGGAAATAGGCTACCAGCTGTAGAGCTGACAGCCTATTAGCAGATTGGGCTAATACCAACGGCCTCGCGTACTTTTTCCATCAGGGCTGCACTGTGGGCTCGCGCCCTCCGGGCCCCTTTTTGCAATACAGCTTCAATATGAGCAGGGTCATCCATCAGCTCCTTATAACGCGTTCTCGCCTCGGCCAACTCGCCATTGATCAGCTCAAAGAGCTGCTTTTTTGCCTCACCCCAGGCAATACCATTGACAAATTCGTCACGCATGCGCTCGGTTTCTTCAGCACTGGCAAAAGCACTCCACAGCTGGAATACGGTTGAATCGTCGGGATTTTTGGGCTCCCCTGGTTCCAGCAAGTTGGTTTTTATTTTATTGATAGACTTGCGCAGCTTTTTCTCGGTATCAAACAAGGGAATCGCATTGTTATAGCTCTTGCTCATCTTGCGCCCATCCAGCCCCTGCAGGACAGCAGAATCATCGCCGACAACCGCTTCTGGCAGGGTAAATACATTGGCAAAGTTGTGATTGAAACGCCCGGCGATATCCCTCGCCATTTCCACGTGTTGTATCTGGTCTTTACCAACGGGGATTTTATTAGCGTTAAACATCAGGATGTCCGCCGCCATCAGAACCGGATAACTGAACAAGCCCATGGTCACCGCAAAATCGGGGTCATCTCCCGCCGCCACATTATCCTGCACCGCCGCCTTGTAGGCATGTGCGCGATTCATCAGGCCCTTGGCTGCATTACAGCACAGCACCCAGGTTAATTCGGGTATTTCGGGGATGTCCGACTGGCGGTAAAACACCGCTTCATCGGGGTTGAGGCCCAGTGCCAGCCAGGTCGCCGCAATTTCTTTACTGGATTGCCTTACCAGGGCCGGATCCTGGCATTTTATCAGGGCGTGGTAGTCTGCCAGAAAGAAAAAAGAATCGACCGAATCACTGTGTGACGCCTCAATCGCGGGACGAATAGCCCCCACATAATTTCCCAGATGCGGCGTCCCTGTGGTGGTAATACCTGTTAAAACCCGTTCTTTTGCCATGATGTACGCTTACCCAATTATCGCTGAGTGGGAAAAGTCGCTAATGATACTGGCATTGATGGGTTGTGGCTATTGTGAGTGCTGCGAAAGTGACGTGAACAATGCCCGATAGCCCGGCTCCAGCGCAGCGGGAGAAAATGAAAATACATCGGGGATATTCGCACACCCCTCAGCCAGGCGGCTCGCCAAGCCAAGAACAAGTGCCGCAGCACTCTCTGCCTCGCTATCAATGTCATGCGGAAAGCACTGATAGCAATTCTCTGAGGGCAATATCTCGGGATAAACAAGTCTGTCGGGCACGGCAGGCAGGCAACTCGCGGCCACGGCCTCCAGAACTGCCAGGCCCTGAAATTCATGCAGGGCCGTTGACAGAACAATATCAGCAGCGGCCAGGGTTTGCCAATATGCGTCCCGGCTTTCGATATAGCCGAACTGAACCAGCCTGTGGCTAAACTCTCGCTCAATGCGGGTGAAGGCGCTCGGAGAATTTCTGAACTGCTGGCCCACAAGCGCAAGCTCATAGGAGAACTCCAGACGCTCAAGCGTCCGCAGGCACAACAGCAGGGCATCACCACCCTTATCGTATTCAAAACGCCCGACCCAGAGTAAACGCAACGGCCTGGCGGGATAATTTTCTTGTTTAGACCTCCAACAGCCAATGCCCTCGTCCACCGCGCTAAAATCCTGCCGCAGAGGTACCGCCAGCACCTGGGACCTGGCTCGCAACGACGCGACCACGCCTGTCGGCACCCTGTCTGGCAGTTTGTTTAGCAGCGCTTCACAGCCATCCAGAAAACTGTTCTGGTTATAGGCCGAATTAAACACAATTCGATTCGCCGCCAGCGATGCATACAAACTCACCATTTGTGCTTCCAACAAGCCGTGGGTTCGCCCTCCCTGTGGGTAGTCAAACTGATTTTCATGGAAGTACAGGACGGTCGGTAGAACCGCAAGCTCGGGGACAAGACCGCGCAGGGTTGCCAGATCCACCATAGAGGTCGCTATCAAAAGGTCGTAGTCACCACGCAGAACCTCTCTTTCTTCCAACGCCCAGTACAGGGGATTGCCTCGCACTCGCCAGCTGAAATGTCTGGGGGGCAAGGTAAGTACCTGCCAATCCCAGTCGGCGAACATGGCGACAAGGTTTTCATGCCAATACACGTGACTCTGGGCGGCATAGGCGGAAAGCAGCAGAATTTTCACAGCATCACCCCCCGCGTCTCCCGGCAGATCAACCTGTACCCAGGGGCCCCTTATAATTGAAATAACGCTGCAAAATACGGCTGAGATTCCAGGCATCGCGCACCCCTGCCAGCTCGCGAATTGAATGCATGGCGAATGTCGGCACTCCAATGTCAAGTGTACGCACGCCAGTAACACCCGCTGTAATCGGGCCGATAGTACTGCCGCAGGCCATATCAGTGCGCACCACGAAAGACTGCACAGGAACGTCTTCTTTGCCCGCTAACAGCCGGAAGAAACCGGAGGTCTCGCTATTTGAAGCGTAGCGCTGATTGGCGTTAATTTTAATCACCGGCCCTGCGTTGAGAAGCGGACCGTGATTGTCATCGTGCCGGTCGGCGTAATTGGGGTGAATACCGTGAGCATTGTCCGCAGAAATCATCATGGACCTGTCGGTCAGGGCAGCGTACTCCCGATCGCCATCTACCAGCCGCTTTAACACGGTGCTCAACAATGGCCCCTGGGCACCCGCTGCACTGAGGCTGCCCACTTCCTCATGGTCGTTGCACACCAGCAGAGAACTGGCCTCTCCTGTGCTTTGTAACAGAGCCTGTAAACCGGTAAAGCAACTGAGTAAATTGTCCAGGCGCGCAGAGGCAATAAAGTCTTCATTCAGGCCTATCAGGGCGGGTGGCTGTGTATCATAGAAGCACAGTTCGTAATCGAGTACGCGCTTCACCTTACAGTCCGGGTGCTCCTGCAACAACTGGGCTTGTATCAGCGCGCGAAAATCCGGTTTTTCCTCATCATGCAGTTGGCAGATAATGGGAAGAATATCGGTCTGGGGGTTAATCTTTCGATTCTTATTTGCCTCGCGGTCCAGGTGAATGGCCAGGCTGGGGATTATTGCTATAGCGCGACGGTAGTCAATCAGGGCGGAAGCCAACTGTCCGGACGGGGTTTCAAAGCTCACTCTCCCCGCGAGAGAGAGATCCCGGTCATACCAGGGGTTTAACAGTGCACCGCCGTATACCTCGACGCCCAGCTGGAAATAACCCTGCCTGGATTTCTCCGGCGTGGGCTTGACCATAAGGCAGGGGCTGTCTGTATGCGCCCCAACCATGCGCAAGCCCTCCATGGGTCCGGACTTTGACCCGGCAATAAAAGCCACCAGAGAGCTGCCATTGCGCTGCAGGTAGTATTTACCGCCCGGCTCTATGTCCCAGCTGTCGCTTTCCTGCAGGGCCTGAAACCCCGCATCGGCCAGAGTCGCAGACATAAGTTCCACGGCGTGAAAAGGCGTGGTGGCCCGTGCCAGAAATTGACAGAGCTCCTTATTAAACGTGTGCTGCCCCATATCGGTACTTCCAAAATTCTGGTGTGAGGGGGAAGAGTAAATGCGCAGCTTCAGTGACGCAAGTTCTCTATCGCCGTTTTAAATTTTTGGCAGCGCAAGATGCCCCAATCAAAAGTCGTTAACTCAAATGAAGATGAGTAGATAAAGCACCGCAGCCAGAAACATGCGGTAATAAACAAAGGGCATAAGCCCTACCCTGTCCAATAGACGGATAAATACAGCGATACACAAATAGGCAGTCAGCCCGGAGATTATTGCCGCGACCGCCAGTTGCGAGCCATTAACGGCAACACTATCGCGAATTAATTCAACCGCCATCAGACATCCAGCACCTGCTATTACTGGGATTGATAGCAAAAAAGAAAATCGGGCTGAAGACTGCCGGTCCATGCCGAGCAACAGCGCGGCGGTGATAGTGACTCCCGACCGGGACACTCCCGGTATCGGTGCAAAGGCCTGGGCCAACCCAATCAACAGCGCGATAGACAGAGTCAGTGTTACATTCGTTGATAAGTTGCGTGCACGCTTGTCAGCCCAGCCCAACAGCAGTCCAAAGACAAGAGTCGTGGTGGCTATAACAAACAAGCTGCGCAGCTCATTGCCGATAAACTCGCTGGCTGTCAGGCCCACAATAACCACTGGCAGGCTCGCCACAGCGAGGTACCAGACCAGCCGACTATCGTTGTCCGGTGCGTCTCCGGCAAGAGAGCCAAACCAACTGCGCGCCATACAGATCAGGTCCTGGCGGTAGTAAACGAGCACCGCCGACAAAGTGCCAACATGGACTGCAACATCGAAAGCCAGGCCCTGGTCAGTCCAGCCCAATACGATGGGAGAAATCGCCAGGTGTGCTGAGCTTGATATTGGAAGAAATTCTGTCAGGCCCTGCACAATAGCGAGGATAATTGCCTGGTACCATTCGATCATAAAGGTTTACCCTGCTCTGAAATTTTCTTCCAGGAAACCTCCTCCCGCACATACACTGGCATAACCTCTGCCGGCTTTTGCCACTGACCCCGCTCAAAATCCGCCAGTGCCAGTGGAATAAGATCCCTGGCTCTGGGGAGCAGGTCAAGCGATGTATGTATAAGCGCGCTCTGCAGTGCTTCAGGCAATTGCTGGCTATAGTTGAAGCCGCCACCCACACCCAGCAATTTTTTCGGGGTTTGTGCAAAAACCACATCCTGCGGCGCACAAACATGAGGCCCCTCCAGTGCCACAGCGAGACCCTCCCGATAATCATACAGGGCCCAGTACACCTCATTGATACGGGCATCAAGCATACAGAGCACTCTATTATCCGCTGCCGCAACAGCCTCGCGCAGGGCGGTTTGCGCCAGACAGGCGAGTGTAGAAATGGGCAGGGCCGGCAGTTCATTGGCAAAAGCCAACCCCTGTACAGCACTGGCAGCGATGCGCAGCCCGGTGAAAGAGCCCGGCCCACAGGCATAAGTGATCGCCTCTATCCCTTGATCACGCAAGTTTCCAGTCGGCAATAACTCGCGCAGCATGGAGAATAGTCTCTGGCTGTGCTGCCGCGGAATAATCTCGTAAATTTCGCTGTAGTTGCCGTCGCTATACAAGGCTACGGAACAGGCATCAGTGGATGTTTCTATCGCCAGGATATTAGTCATTTCATTGTCAGTTGCTGTGGCTGATTGTGGGGCAGCTCTGGATTGATACTCTCAGGCATGGGATTATCACACGGGAAGTAATTTGAGGACAATATGATTCCAATCAGCAATATTACAGGGCTCATTCTGGCAGGCGGTGCCGGCAACCGTGTTGGCGGCAGGGACAAGGGATTGTTGCCCTGGCATGGCAAGCCGCTGGTCGCACATGTGGCAAAACGCCTGGCACCACAAACAGGCCATCTGTTTATTAGTTGCAATCGTAATCTGGGGGAATACCAGGACTTTGGGTTTCCCACCATTGAAGACCAGCGCTCGGGCTTTCAGGGGCCGCTGGCAGGCATTGAAGCGGCCATAGAGTACATAAAAACCGATTACCTTGCGGTTGTAGCTTGTGACACTCCCTCGCTGCCGACAGACCTGGTGAGCAGATTGCTCACCCCTCTCTCATCCGGCGGCAACCCTGCGCCACTCATCAGTTTTGCCCACGATGGCCAACGTGAGCAATACCTGTTTTCAGTTCTGGATGTGCGCGCTCTGGCAAATCTAAGTAACTTTCTGGAACAGGGACAGCGCGCAGTCAAACACTGGTATAAACAAACGCCCCACACTGTGGTGGATTTTTCCGACCAACACGATGCATTCCGGAACTTTAACCAATTGAGCCCTCCTGAAGCATAAAAAAACCCGCCGAGAGTATTCCCGACGGGTTTTCTACATAGCCAAACTACTTCTTAGTTTTTTTCTTAGCCTTGGCTGGCTTAGCCTTGGCTGGCTTAGCCTTGGCTGGCTTAGCCTTGGCTGGCTTAGCCTTGGCTGGCTTAGCCTTAGCTGGCTTAGCTTTAGCTTTAGGCTTGGTTTTCTTCTTTAACTTTTTCATTGCAGCATTGATTTTAGCTTCAATTTTTTTCTCTGCGGCTCTGGCCTTTTTTTCCAGCGCCCTGGCTTTCACCACTAATTGACGCTCGCCTTTGGCCAATTTCGAATTCAGTTTCTTTTCCAATGTCGCCAGTTTTTTGGCATCCTCGGAAGTGCGCTTCCTGACCCACTGCTCAGCATGTCTGGCCATGGCTTTCGCCTTATCCAGCTCGGCCTTCACGGCGAGCTCAGCCTTGTGTGCCAGTATTTTATCCTGTGCCGCCACCTTGTCTGCCTTTGCCTTAGCTGCACTACTAAGCTCTACAACTCTGGATTTGGCCGTCGCCGCTTTCTCGCGCAAGGCCTTAATTCGAGCTGACACTTTTGCAGACGCAGCCGATGCAGCTTTAGCAGCGCGCTTGTCTGCAGCTGTTTTACTCTTAACTACTTTATTCTTGGCAGCATCCACTTTTTTCCGCGCTGCTGCCAATGTCTTTTTCTCGCTTTCCAGTAGTTTTTTAAGCTTATCAAGAGCGTTGTTAGCGCGCTGTACTGCAGGCGTCACTGCAACTTTTGCAGCTGCCGTTTTTTTCGCTGCCCTTTTAGGGGCGGCTTTACGTGCAGCCTTTTTAGGTTTTGCTGTTATTTTTTTCTTAGCAGTTGCCATCGCAATACATCTCCACAGTTGTCATTACTAACGTTATGAGGGACCAACACTCGAAAAATAACAATAAATGTCTCCGTATACAATAGTTAAGGATACAAAAAAAGGGCCGCAGCCCTTTTCTTTATTGCTCAAAGTCTACTCGGCGAGAGAGGAAAGCACCTTGTCACGAATCTCTTCCATATCACCTACCCCAACAACTTTGTGGTAAACAGGCGCGTTCTCACCGTTCATGTTCTGGTAAAACTCAACCAGCGGGCTGGTTTGTGAGTGATAAATATCAAGTCGGTTCCTGATAGTGCTCTCCCGGTCGTCCTCCCGTTGTACCAGTACCTCACCGGTCTCATCATCCAGACCCTCGCGTTTAGGTGGATTGTGCTGCACATGATAAATTCGACCAGAACCGGGATGCACGCGCCGACCACTCAGGCGATTAATAATGTCTTCATCCTCAACGTAAATTTCTACCACATGATCGAGATGAACCTGCGCTTCCACCATGGCCTCAGCTTGGGGAATAGTTCTTGGAAAACCGTCAAATAGAAAGCCCTTGGCACAATCGTCCTGCGCAATTCTCTCCTTGACCAGACCTATTATAATATCGTCTGAAACCAGCTCACCGGCGTCCATAACAGCCTTTGCCTTAACACCCAACTCGGTGCCTGCCTTAACCGCCGCTCTGAGCATGTCACCGGTGGATATCTGCGGGACACCATGCTTCTCACAAATATATTGTGCCTGTGTGCCCTTTCCAGCGCCGGGGGCGCCCAGTAATATCAATCGCATTGGGTGTTTCCTGTTTGTTCGTATGGAGATCGTAACCGAATTAGTCAACGCCTTGTGGGCTCAATAACAGCAGAATCCGAGGGCAGTAACCATACACAGCACGAGGGGTTTACACAAGTATTCTAGCGGGACGCAGGGGGCGCAAGTTTCACCTGTCGCCACAGTGTTTCCAGCTCGAGAGTAGTCAGCTCGTCCAGGGACCGGCCAGACAGTTCAGCTATGCTAACCATCTGCTGGAAACGCCTTTCGAATTTACCGGTAGCGCGGCGCAAACTTGCTTCAGCATCGATTTTCAGGTGGCGCGATACATTGACACAGCTAAACAACAGGTCGCCCAATTCTTCTTCTATAGCCCTGGGCGACTGGGAGGCAATAGCCTCTTTTAGCTCCGACAGCTCCTCTTCAATTTTCAACAGTGCAGCGGCACTGTCGGGCCAATCAAAATTTACCGATGCAGCACGCGTCTGTATCTTTTGCGCCCTGGGGAGGGCGGGCAGAGCCAGGGGAACATCATCCAGAATGCCACCCTGAGATTTTTCCTCTCTCTCCTGGGCCTTGATAGCCTCCCAGCTCTGCTTTACATCATCAACGCTAGTTTGCCCATCGACCCGCCCCTCAATTTCACCGTCCCCAAACACATGGGGGTGACGGCGCAACAGTTTTTCGGTCAGGGTGCTGACCACATCATCGAAACTGAACAGTTCTTGCTCGGCGCCGAGTTGCGCATAAAAAATCACCTGAAATAGAACATCCCCCAATTCTTCCGCCACATGGGGGTAGTCGCCATTTTCAATAGCCTGTGCCAATTCGTAGCACTCTTCGAGGGTAGAGGGAACCAGGCTGTTAAAATCCTGACGCAAATCCCAGGGGCAACCCCCGTGAGGGTCTCTCAAACGCTCCATTACACGCAACAAGTCGGCCAGAGAATACTGGGGTGCTGTCATTTCTTGCTTCCCATTTCCGCCACCCGCACCGCTGATATGACGTTGGGCAGACGATTGATACGCTCGAGCAGCTTGGACAAAAAACCGAGGTTGGGCACTTCGACGGTAAGGCGCATGGTGGCCGTATGACTTTTCCTGTTAGTGTCCGTATTGATTGACAATACATTGATACGGGCGTTGGCAAACAATTCGGTGATATCGCGCAACAGGCCCTGCCTGTCATAGGCCTCGATAGCAACGTCGACCTTGTAATCGGCCCGGGCCGAATCACCCCAGGTCACTTCGATAATTCGCTGCGGCGAGGTATTTTGCAAATTGATAAACCGGGAACAGTCTTCCCGGTGAACACTCACCCCCCTGCCCTGGGTGATAAAACCACAGATCGCATCGCCCGGCAGTGGCTTGCAACAACCGGCCAACTGCGTCAGTAAATTTCCTACACCGCGCACCTGTACCGGGTTGCGATAGGAGCTGGCACCCACTTTTTTCAATTTCAGCAGGGGCTGTGGGCGACTCTCGACCAGGCCCTGTGCTGCATTTAATACCTGGGCAGAAGACAGGCCGCCAGAGCCGACTGCAGCATACATATCATCTATGGTATTTATTTGTACTTTTTTGGCAACGCGTTTGTAGTCGATGCTGGTCAGTGCCAGGCGCTTGAACTCACGTTCCAGCAGATGACGCCCGGCAGCAACGTTATCCTCCCGTGCCTGGGCCTTAAACCAGTGCTGAACCTTGGCCCGGGCCCGGGATGTACGAAGAAAGCCCAGCCCGGACTGCAGCCAGTCGCGCTTGGGAACACCGTCTTTATTGAGCAGAACCTCGACCCGCTCCCCGGTCTTCAGCGTATAGGTCAGGGGCACAATAGAGCCGTTTACTTTTGCACCCCGGCACTTGTGCCCCACCTCGGTATGCACATGGTAGGCAAAATCCAGCGGCGTGGCCCCCTGGGCCAAATTAACTACGTCACCCTGGGGCGTAAATACGTAGATCCGATCCTGGGCGACATCAAAACTGAATTGCTCGGCGACACCGCTGGCATCCCCGGTCTCCTCGTGCCAATCCAGCACCTGGCGCAACCAGGCTATTTTTTCCTCGTAAGTATTCGCCAGGGCGCCACGCCTGGTATCGGCACCCTTGTATCGCCAGTGTGCGCAAACGCCCAACTCCGCCTCCTCGTGCATCTCGTGGGTGCGAATCTGTATCTCCAGCACCTTGCCCTCGGGCCCGATCAGGGCAGTGTGCAAGGAGCGATAGCCATTCTCCTTGGGGTTGGCAATGTAGTCGTCAAACTCATTGGGAATATTGCGCCACAGACCGTGTATCAACCCCAGGGTGGCATAGCAATCCTTGACCTCCGGCACCAATATGCGCACGGCTCGAATATCCAGGACCTGGGAAAAGCCAATACCCTTACGTTGCATTTTGCGCCAGATACTGTAGATATTTTTGGCGCGGCCAGCAATTTCAAAATCGAAATCTGCATCGCGCAACTCACGCTCAAGCTCAGTCTTTACCCGTGCGATAAATCGATCGCGCTCCAGCTTTTTACCATCTAACAAATTGGCAATTTTGCGGTAGGCGTCTGCGTAAATGTAGCGAAATGAAAGGTCTTCCAACTCCCACTTCAGCTGCCCTATACCCAGGCGGTGAGCCAGGGGGGCGTAGACATCAAAAACTTCCTGGGCGACAGCCTCCCTGCGCAGCTCATCATCCTTGACCGCACGTATGGCACAGGTTCTCTCAGCCAGTTTGATCAGGGCCACCCGCACGTCATCTACCAGGGATACCAACATTTTTCGTATGTTGTCTTTCTGCCCGTCAGCCTGGCCCAAAACCGGTGTAGCTCGCGGTTTTTTCAGGTTGCTGGTAGCGGCCATACGCAGTACACCGCGCAGTAAATCCAGCACTTTCGAACCAAACTGCTCTTCCAGTGGTTCCAGCTTGAGACAGTCTTCACGTACCGCCCGGTACAGTATGCCGGCCACCAGGCAATCGCAATCGACGTGTAAGTCTGCAAGCAGATGGGCAATATCCAGGCCCGCCAGGAAGCAATCGGACTGCCGCGCCCAATCAACACTATCATTGGACTTGATACTGCCCACGCTGCGAACCAGTTCACAGGCAGTGATAATTCGCTGCGTCTCGGCCTCGTTAAGTGTTACAGAGAGTTGCGAAATCCAGAGAGAGAGATCTGCGTCACCCGCATCATCGACATAGCTTTGTTCGCGCACCTGAACCATTTTAAGTCAACTGACCATCGAATACGCCGGTGGAAAGATAGCGATCACCACGATCGCAAATAATGACAACAATGACCGCGTTGTTGAGCTCTGCAGACAAACGCAGTGCCCCGGCCACCGCCCCTCCAGAGGAGACACCACAGAAAATACCCTCCTCGACGGCCAAGCTACGCATCGTAATCTCTGATTCCTGCTGGGAAATATCCAGCACCCGGTCGACAGCAGCCGCCTTGTATATTTGGGGTAGATAGGCTGGCGACCAGCGCCGGATGCCGGGAATACTGGAACCCTCTACAGGTTGCAAGCCGATAATCTGGACCTCGGGATTTTTCTGTTTAAGAAAAGCCGAGCAGCCCATGATGGTACCGGTTGTACCCATGGAACTGACAAAATGTGTTATTGAACCCTCGGTTTGACGCCATATTTCAGGGCCGGTGCCGAGCAGGTGGGCACGGGGGTTGTCCGGGTTGGCAAACTGGTCCAGAACCCGGCCTTTGCCCTGCGCCTGCATTTGCAGGGCCAGGTCCCGCGCCCCTTCCATGCCGGCCTCCCGGCTGACCTCCAGTAATACCGCACCGTAGGCGGACATCGCCAGCTTACGCTCCTCGCTCATATGGGACGGCATGATAAGAATTAGCTTATAGCCGCGGATGGCGGCAACCATGGCCAGGGCGATGCCGGTGTTACCACTGGTGGCCTCTATGAGAGTGTCTCCCGGACCAATATCACCGCGCCGCTCGGCTTCCACAATCATGCTCAGCGCGGCCCTGTCCTTGACTGAGCCGGCCGGGTTGTTGCCCTCAAGCTTGGCGAGGATGGTATTGCTGGTGTCACCCGGCAGGCGCTGCAGACGCACCAGGGGGGTGTTTCCTATGCACGTTTCAACAGTGGGGTAATCTGACATTGACTGTTACCGTATTGTTATCCGGCAGAATTATATAGACTTTTCGCAGGGCTACCAGTTCCCAATTAACTTCTTGATTCTCTTTATTTTGCCAGTACTGCAAATGCGACCACATAGTCGACTTCGTCAGCCAGGCTTATTTCTACCCGACTGCCACCGCGCTCACCCGCCACACGCAGGGCGCCACCCGACAACTCTATTTGCGGGGCGCCATTCTCGTTGTGCACCAGTTGTATATCCTGCCAGCTGACACCGCGCCCAATACCCGTTCCCAGAGCTTTGGCCACAGCCTCTTTCGCCGCAAAGCGCTTGGCCAGGAGGCGTACGCCCTGGCTGCTAGACTCATATTCCAGCCGCTCTACCTCAGTGAGAATACGCTGCACAAACTTGTCACCCAGGCGCTCAACCACGGCTTCTATACGGTCTATCTTAAGAATATCGGTACCCACGGATATCACTGTTTCCTCCTTAAACGCGACGAAATAGATCGCGACTTTTGAGCGGCGTATCACCCAGGTGACCCGCCAAAGCCCGGCGCAACAAACGCTTTGCCGTGCCCTGTACCGGTTCCCCAAACTCTCCCGCCGCCATGGCCAGTAGATCATTGCCTGGAAACACAGGCCTGCCGCTGGCAGTCGCTACCTCCTCCCGCACCAGGCCATATTCATTATCGTAGTGATACCAGTTGCCAGCGCAAATGGCCTCTCCGTTATTGCCATCTACCGACAACTCAAAACCAAAACCCAACTCCTGTAACAGGGTGAACTCAAAGCGCCGCAACACCTCGTCCACCGCACCGTCATTTTTGAGTGCATTGATAGCATCGCCATAAGCCAGAAAAAGTACCGGATGGGGGTCGTGCTGGTGTAGCAATCTTACCAGTAATTCATTGAGGTAAAGCCCACTGAAAAGGCGTATACCGGCGGGTGTCCTGGGACTGCCCGCAACTTCCGAAGCCGTTACTGTTTTCATCTCACTTCTGCCCGAGAAAGATAACAACAGGGGAATAAAGGGCTGTAACACCGCCGCGCTGGAACCACCCCTCTGCCGACGCCGGGACCCTTTGGCAACAACGCTTATGCGCCCGTATTCCGCGGTTAAAACATCCAGAATCTGACTGCTGTCCCGATAGGGGCGACTGTGAAGAATAAAAGCGGGCTGCAGCTTGACACGCACGAGTATATCTCAGAGAGCTAGTTAGCGGTCATCATACCCCAGACTACGCAGGGCGCGCTCGTCATCTGACCAGCCAGATTTAACCTTTATCCACAACCGCAGCATGACCTTGTTATCGAATAAGGACTCCATATCCTGCCGCGCATCCGTGCCAATTGAACGCAAGCGGGAACCACCATCGCCTATCAGTATTTTCTTCTGCCCCTTGCGTTCTACAAAGATGAGAGCCGAGATGTGCAATATACCCGCCTCCATTCCAAATTCTTCAATTTCCACTGTAATGGCGTAGGGCAATTCATCGCCCAACTGCCGCATTATTTTTTCGCGCACTATCTCCGCTGCCAAAAACCGCTGACTGCGGTCGGTAATTTGGTCTTCCGGGAAAAAGTGCCTAGAGGTGGGTAGAAATTTAACGACCTCAGATTCAAGTTCAGCAACATTGTGTTTACTGAGGGCCGAAATAGGCATAATCGCCGCAAAATCACCTTTTGTGGCCAGATTCTGCAGGTGCGGAAGCAGGCTTGTCTTGTCTTCCAGCAGGTCAACTTTATTGATGGCCAGTACCGCGGGGACACCGGCAGCGGTTACCTGCTGTAACACCATCTCATCTTCCTCGGTGAACGCCGTGCGGTCGAGCACAAAAATTATCGCGTCTACATCTTTAATTGCCGAACTGGCAGCCCGGTTCATAAACCGATTTATCGCCTTGCTTTCGACTTTATGCAGACCGGGAGTATCGACGAAAATAATCTGGTTTTCACCCTCGGTTTTTATCCCCAGCACCTGGTGACGTGTGGTCTGGGGCTTGCGCGACGTAATGCTGATCTTTTGCCCCAGAATATGGTTCAAAAGCGTAGATTTGCCCACATTGGGCCGCCCCACGATGGCTACATAGCCACAGCGGCCGCCTTCATTTTCCATCATTGCTAATCCTCGAAAGGGCCGTGCTGGCTGCTGCCTGTTCAGCCTTGCGTCGACTGCTACCCACACCCTCTACCTCCAGGGTCGGTTTTTGCAAAGTGCATCTAACATGAAATTGTGGTTTATGGTCGTTACCATCGGTGTGCAGGAGTTTATACACCGGTAAGGACTTATGTTTCCCCTGCAGGTATTCCTGTAACGCGGTCTTGGGATCTTTTCGGGTTGGCGCCTGGACAAGTTCATTCAGGCGGGAGTCAAACAGGGCCAGCATGCATTCCCGACAGCGCTCTACGCTACTGTCCAGCAATATCGCTCCAGCCACTGCCTCCAGCGCATCCGCAAGAATTGAGCCACGACGGTGGCCGCCACTCTTGCGCTCACCCGGGCCCAGTTGCAGGCATTCTCCCAGGTTCAACTCCCTGGCCACCTCGGCCAGGGTATCTCCCTTGACCAGCGAGGCTCTCATGCGGCTCATGTCGCCTTCGTCAGCATCCGGGAACTTCCGATACAGGGCCTCGGCGATGATGTGGTTAATAATAGAGTCACCGAGAAATTCGAGACGCTCATTATTTTTTTTGCCAGCACTTCTGTGAGTCAGCGCCAGGGCCAGCAAGCCCTTGTCGGAAAATTCATAGGCCAACTCCCGCTGTAGGCGTGCTGTATCTCTCATCGGCTTACTCAGGTGCGGGGTCGCCCACCACAAATTTCAGGTCATCGAAATTCATGATCGCATCAACTTTCCCCGCTACCGGGGTCCTGACCTCATAACTGGCATCGACATAGGTCTTACCGTCTTTGCGATAGACCTTCACATCCCGGGGTTGCAGGGCGTAAATTTGATTGGTATTAAACAGGTTGGCGATTCTGCGGCGAAGGTCGGGAATGGTTACATCCTCGGCTGCATTCTCTGAGGCCACCTTTGACACAATCTGCTTCACCGTCAGATACTCCATATAAGGAGGCATCATACGAACACCACACATGATAAAAAAACCAACCATTATTCCAATTGCCAGCATTCCTATGACAGACATGCCAGACTGACTATGGCGCATATTCATATTACTTTCCCCAACAGTAAGGCTGTTTTTGTTTATTCTATTGAGCCCACGCGGCTGAAGGAAGGGATGCTAAACAGAGAATCCCAATGCATCCAGACAGCAAAAGCTTTGCCTACTATATCTCTTTCTGGCACCTGACCCCAAACCCGACTATCACTACTATTGTCACGATTATCGCCCATCATGAAATAGTGCCCGGGTTTTACTACCACCGAGAAGTCCCGCGCCGGTCGTAAATCATTGGTTTGTGTCAGGTGATTTGATTCCCCCAGAGCCTCCAGACTCAGCTCATAGCGGGCACTGCCCTGCGGCAAAGTAGCCATATGTTCCTGCACAACAGCCTCCCCATTCACACTCAACAGCTTATTGTGGTAGGAGACACGGTCACCCGGCAGGCCCACTACCCGCTTGATATAATACGTGTCATTCATATGAGGCGGAAAAAACACCATGACATCACCGCGTTGGGGCTCACTCAAATCGAACACCTTGGTGCGAATAACCGGCAGGCGTATGCCATAGGTAAACTTGTTGACCAGAATATAATCACCAACCTGCAGGGTGGGCACCATGGACGACGAGGGGATCTGAAAGGGCTCCACCAAAAAGGAGCGCAAGACAAAGACCACAAACAGAACCGGGAAAAAAGACTTGGCATACTCTACAAACAGGGGTTCAGCGGATGACTCCTCTGCCCTGGCCTGATACTTCCTGGCCTGGGGGCTGCTGGCATTCTCCCAGTCCGGGAACTGGCTGCGCAGCGCGGTGACCGCACGCCGCCGCCCGGGAGCCAGAAATGCGGCATCACAGGCCCAGATAAAGCCTGTGCCAAATACCAGTATTACCAGAATAAGTGGAAAATCGATTGCCATTACTCGCCCTTGTTTAGCATTTGAATCAGCCGTCTGTTTTCAGTACGGCGAGAAAGGCAGATTGCGGAATTTCAACACTCCCCACCTGTTTCATTCTCTTTTTACCGGCCTTCTGTTTTTCAAGCAACTTCCGTTTTCGTGAAATATCACCACCATAACACTTTGCGGTCACATTCTTACGCAGTGCTTTCACCGTTTGCCTGGCCACAATTTTACCGCCTACAGCAGCCTGTATAGCCACATCAAACATCTGCCGTGGAATGAGTTCTTTCATTTTTTCCGTTAACACCCGACCCCGGTGTTGCACATGATCCCGGTGCACAATAATCGCCAGCGCATCTACCCGCTCACCGTTTATCAGTACATCCAACCTGGCGAGATTGGCTGCCTCAAAACGCTCAAAGCTGTAATCCAGTGAAGCATAACCCCGGCTGACCGACTTCAATCGATCGAAAAAATCCATTACCACTTCCGACATGGGGATATCGTAGGTGAGCGAAACTTGAGCGCCCAGAAATTGCATGTCTATCTGCATGCCGCGTTTTTCAACACAGAGGGTAATGACATTGCCCAGGTACTCCTGGGGTACCAGGATGTGGCAGCGGGCTATGGGTTCGCGCATTTCCTCTATATCGCCCGCATCGGGAAGTGCCGAGGGGTTATCCACGGTAACAACATCGCCGTTTTTCTTCACAATTTCATAGATGACAGTAGGGGCAGTGGTGATGAGGTCCAGGTTGTACTCGCGCTCCAGGCGCTCCTGGATGATCTCCATGTGTAACATACCCAGAAAACCGATACGAAAACCAAAACCCAGGGCATCCGAAGTCTCTGG
>JAUVBI010000173.1 GCA_030591305.1 Pseudomonadota bacterium | reverse complement strand
GAGTTATTCAACGCTCCGCCCCAGTCATTTGTGGATGGCAAGATGATACATGGTATCCAGGAGCATCTATTTTCGGCGCTACGGGACATTGTATATACCGACTTTAAGATTACCGGAACCCAGACTCAACCAACCAACTCTGCGGATACCACCAATACGGTATTTCGCATCCTGCGCAATGCCCAGGTTGTTCGCCCCAACCAACCACCCAATATGGTGGTCTGCTGGGGAGGGCACTCCATTCCCCGCGAGGAATACGATTACGCCAAAGAGGTAGGTTATGAACTCGGGTTACGCGGCCTCGATATCGTGACCGGCTGTGGAATCGGAGCCATGAAGGCCCCGATGAAAGGTGCAGCAGTGGCGCATGCTAAACAACAAATCAAAGACGGTCGCTATATTGGCATCAGTGAACCGGGAATTATCGCCTCTGAGTCACCCAATGCCATCGTGAACGAACTGGTTATCATGCCGGATATTGAAAAGCGTCTCGAGGCATTCGTCAGGCTTGCCCATGCCATCATAGTCTTTCCCGGTGGTGCTGGAACGGTGGAAGAAATTTTGTACCTGCTGGGTATTCTCATGCAACCTGACAACGATAAGGCCATTCCTCTTATATTCGCTGGCCCTGAATCCTGCGCCGAATATTTTCAGGAGCTAGTGCGATTTCTAACAGATTGCCTGGGCGAGGATATTGAAAACTACTTTCAGGTTTTTATCGGCTCACCGCAAGAGGTCGGAAAAAGCATAAGAGCCGCGGTGAAAGAAGTACACGACCGTCGCAGCACCTCAAACCAGGCTTTTTACTTCAACTGGGAACTCAATATTCCTCTCGGCCTACAAGAGCCCTTTATTCCTACCCATGAAAAAATGGCTGCACTAAATCTGGACGCGTCGGCACCCAGACATGAACTGGCCATCACTTTGCGAAGTGCTTTTTCCGGTATCGTGGCTGGGAATGTGAAGGAATTTGGTATTGCACAAGTACGAACCCACGGCCCGTATAAACTGACGGGCAACAAAAACTTAATGAGCAGTATGGACAGACTACTGCGAGCATTGGCGCGCGACGGGCGGATGAAGTTGGGTGGAGGCGAATATCAGCCCTGCTATCAACTGATTGACTAACCGGCTATGCCACTGCGACGCGAGTATTTCCTGGCCACTCTTCGGCGCCAATTGTGGCAAAGTTTGGACGCCAATCCATAAAGCTGCCTAATGATTTCGAGAACATTGGACATTGGCGGCTCTTATAGATCATAAACGGCAGTATGTGACGCCTGTACCCGGACTGCAGGAAACAATCCGGGCATAATCTCCGACGCCAGTTTCGCTGGGAACGCTATTCTCAGTGGTGACTTCACGCCGTCAGAAGCCAGGATCCCAGCTCCAAGCAGGTCTGTAGCCCTTTATTGGTGTAGATTGGCACACAAATCCTCATAACACTCATAACCAATGGTTTCGGTTATTTCTCGCCGCCACACATCATCCATTTCGTCCTGCACATCCTGGCCGATAACCAATTTACTTGAGCCAACTTTTCCCGTACTCACCTTTGAACTATCGCTGCCGCTGGGAAGCCACGCTTTTTCCTCACTGAGTTTACGCAGCAAAAAATCATCAAAGCGATCTTTGTGACGCAGCATATAATCGAGCGAGGCGTGCTCCTGTGTCATTGCCATCAGTTCATCATCCAGCGGGATATCAATGAACTGGGCCACTTTTCTGATGGTGCCAGGCAAATCTTTCCGCATATGTTCATACACAAGATACAGGACGTCGGCATCATTGCGACGGTGCCACCAGGACAGCAAGTGCTTCCAGTATTCGCCGGATGCAATAAACTTCTCCCGGGCAAAATCATCAACGCTCACAGCGCCCGGTTCCAGAAACCAACCCTCCATAAACTTGTGCATCGAATAAAGTGCATCCGCAGGGTTTCTTATCGAGTTAATATACCTGCCACCGCGGGGGACGGTATTTGCATCGAGGTGGCTTTTGTACGCCCTGGGCTCGGCAATCTGCGATCCATCCAGATCGATACCCAACGCCGGGCTGGCCTCAATCCAGGGAACTACTCTGGATATATCATCAAAATTCATATCGCCCCGGGTGCGCAGCGTGTGGACAATTTGTTGCAGCCAGGTAGTACCGCATTTAGCGAAGGGCGTTATCACAACATCTGTTGGCTTTAACTTTAGCGCTAACCCTTTGAGGAAGTCGTCCTCTGTAAACAGTTTTGACTGGCCAAGCTCCATCTCTGCTACGGATACCGGGCGACGCAGTTCGTTCATGATCTATGCTCCTCTCTGGGACTATCACTGTGACCTCGTCACAGTGTGCCAACAAGTGAGGTGCGTGCCAACAATCCCTTCTAAAATCATTCGTTCTGCCAACCCCATCACACTCTTTTGCTCAACAGGTCACCGGCACTTCTGTATCCTTACCGTCTCTTTCACTGACCCCAGAATGAGCGATTACACTCCTACTGCGCATAAGGTTGCGGGTTAAAGAATTCATAAGGTGTCGGCACGCCAAAGAATGCTTTCCACGGCTCCGAATTCGTAAAGGACGAATCGAACTTGCCGCCGAAGACGCCGTGCAGCGCCCCTATGCCAACGACAGAAAACAACACGGGCCATGCCAGAAACGTCTGTATGCTTCCACCCAGAGAATAGCCGTAACCAACGGTAAAATGCAGCGCAAGCGGCAGGGCGAATGAATCGACAACCTCCAGCGCCAAACCTCCACCGCCCATGAGCGCACCCAGTACACTTGCCCCCTTGGCACCCAGGCCAAACAGCTTGACAGCTCCGGCCGAGGCCCCGAAACCCAATGCCCCGCCAGCTGCTCCAAAGATACCACCCACGGCTATTCCCGAGATAAGCGGCCACAATAAATCACCGGGTCCGCCGCCACCGATGAAGTGGAAAATACTGTTTGCAGCCGTTCCGAATGCCATCCCCATAACCGCCCCAAGCAGCACAGCCGAGAAGAACGCGGCAACGGCCTGGGTACCTGTCAGGAATGAGAGGACAAACGCTATGACGCCCAGCGCTACAACAGTTCCCAATAGGAAACCGTTAAAAAATGCCGAAGCGAAACCCACCATGGAAGCACCGCCCCCACCAGCCATTGCATCAATTAGGTACCAGATTCCGAACCCCGTCCCCACTAACAATCCACCGACTGTTGCCGCGAGTGCGGCCAGCCCCAGGCCTGCCATCGTGGCGAGGATAACCCCCGCCCAGGTCAGGGTCCCTAACGAGGCCACTGTCACCACTACAGCGACAACAAAAGTGATGATGGCGGCTACACCTGCAAGCACACCAAAAACCACGTCCCATACCGAATGCCCCGTCGGGTCACTGAATCGAATGGGGTTGCCCTTGGCAAACGCGTAGCGATTCAGAGATTTCGGGTCCATGGGGTCCGACACCAAAGTGTCAGCGGTGAGAAAACGTCCCAGGTCGGCATCGTAGTAACGCGCACCAAAGTAATACAGCCCCGAGCTGTCATCGTACTGCTGTCCATTGAAGGTCGTCAGAAACTCCTTCGGGCCGCTGTTCGGGCCAGTCCAACCGCTGCGTTCGCCGTAGGGGGTATAGTCACGTTTTTCGACCACGGCAGCGTTTTGATCGGTGACAACATTAACGCTTCCAAGGTGGTTGGAATGGTAGTAGTAGCGCTTCGTCGCGCTGGACATCTCATCGGCTTGTCCCTTAATGCCCCCGGGGGCCGCGACCGCAGGAACACTGGACACTATTATCAGCACCGGAATAATCATAGCGATAATCAGGCTGTCGAAGGGACGAGATTTCACACTTTTACCCGTCAATTCTAATTCTTTTCTCATCCGGCGCCGTACCCTGACCGGGAGGAAAAAACAGGGGATAAGCAGTGCCCCAATGGCGCCACTGGCAGCCAGCGTGCCCGCATATTTGTCGATAAAGACTGCCCATCCATCACAACTCCCCACCGTGGCGCAGCCAAGAAAAGCAGGGGCAACTTCAGCGATCAGCTTCACCGTGGACCGAGGTGTAACAATGGTCGATACCAGCATCGGGCCAGCGTAGACATGGCGCGAATCATGTGTCTTTCCACGCTCGTAAATACCATCAATATAAACGGTTGTTGCGGAGCGCGTCTGGTGAATAATCCGTTGGCCCTGAGCATCGTAGACGTTCTTTTCCAGCACTTTGCCTTTTTGGTTGAATATCCGCGTCATACGGTTTTCGGCCGAGTATTCAAAGCGCTGGTCTGCCTTGGCCGTTACGTTGCCTCGCTGGTCGTAGGCAATTTCAAACGCCCCCTCGTCGACGGATTTGCCCCAGTTGACCTGACTGGCCTTGACCACCCGCTGTGGATGCAGCGGGTCTATCTCAAACTGCATATTTCCCTTGCGCAGCAGATTGCCTATGGCATCGTATTGGTAGAGTTTTTCACCATAGGCGCCATCGGCCTTCACTAACCTACCGTCCTCATCGTACTCAAAGTCCTGATTATGCAGACTGACACCGTCCTCGATACCCAGAATATTCCCCCTGGGGTCGTAGCTATAGGCCAGATCCTGCAGAAGTTCACCGCCAGCGGTGAGGGTCTCGATGGTATCCATCTGAGTCATGGTGCCGTAGGAAAAATGTGAACTAATCTGATTGCCAAAAACAATGTCCAGTAACTGCCCTGAGGCATTGTATTGCAGCCCCGAGGCAATCACCTGCCCTTCACTGTCGGTGATACGGTCGATATTACTCAAGCTGTTGTAGCTGTAGTCAACAGCAAAACCGTCGGGGTAAGTGAGGTGCCGCAGCCGACTCAGGGAGTCGTAGGCGTAGCCGGTAACAAAGGTATCGCCGTGAACCTGGCGACGCCGCTGAATGACATTGCCGCGCACGTCATAGGTGATGTCGAGCCTGCCGGCGTCATCGTCGACACGGACAAGCCGCCCAACACCATTGCTATGCTCTTCGTCGCCGTAGATAAATTTTGCCGTCGACCCGTCAGGAAACTGTTTCTCTAGCAGGTTTCCTGCCTTATTGTAGATGAATTTCGTGGTTTCGTTGTCGGGAGCCACCTGGACAACCAACCGGCCGGCATCATCGTAATGATACCGGTACTGGCCTATATTGGGGTCGACCAGGCCAGTGCGCCGGCCCAGGGCATCGGTGCTGAACGTGGTCTCCTCCCCAAGGGCATCTACCACCCGGGTCAGGCGCCCCAGAGCATCGTAGCTATAGCGTGTGGTTTGCACCTCTCCGTCGACCAATTTTTGGATCTTGATAATATCGCCGTCGATGTTGCGCCAGTACGATATCGTCTGCCCGTCCCTGTCCACGTGTTCCACACGCGAACCAAAATAAGCGAAGGTAGTGGTATAACCATCCGGGTCCAGAATGTGAACAGGGCGGCGGTATTCATCCCGCGTGATCACACTGACGCGAGGCTCATCGCCCTCATAGTAGGGTAGTGTCATCTTGACCGGGCTGCCCTTGTCATCAAATTCGTTGGTGGTGACGATGGTGCGCCCACCTGGCTCCGGCCTTTCGACCCGGTAGACCTTGCCCATGGCATCGAAGTACTGCACGGTGACCAGGGTTTCGGGGTTGTCTGGCGACTGTGTTTCATACAACACACAGTACTGCTGGCCAGGATCACCCACTGGAGAGTAGCTATAGGACCGGCTACCGTTGGTAGCCAGTTCATCTCCCGGCAAGGTAATGGTTTTCAGCCTACCAAAGGCGTCGTAGCTCCGCATGGTGCTGTTGCCGCTGGCATCAACCACCTCGGTTTCCAGGCCGAAACGCGGGTCGTATGTGCTGGCAACCCTTCTTCCCTCCGGCTCGACGGCAGCCGTGCGAAATGATGCCGTGTCATCATCGTATTCAAAGCTGTAGCGATTGCCGCCCCGGTCCTGATAGGCCGCCACATTGCCATAAAGGTCGTACTCTATTGTTTTGGTGACGTAGTCACTGTCTTCTACGAAGTCCTTCACCTCGGAAACAAGGCCCTTAGTAACCTGCCCCTCGGGGAGATTGTCATAGCTAAAAATCGATTCCGTCAGTTTCTCGCCGACCGAACCGTAGGTGGTGGTCTGCCATGGCAGGCTCCAGATGCCTGCCGGTTCGTTGACTACCCAGGAAAACTCAGTGCGCGTCTCGTCGCCCACCACCTCTACTTCCGGGTCTTTACTGATCGACACCGGGTTCATCTTTGAATCAAAGGCGTATTCGATGATGGTGCTACGGGTGGTACCGCTCTCGTAAAGATACTGCTCCGTACGAGTTTGCAGTATCTGTTTTATGGGCAAGTCAGAGGGAATAATGTCATAACTTACAACCAGCTTTTCTCGTAGCACCCCTGCCTTGTCGTAGGTCTCCTGCAAGCGCGCCTGGCCTGCCAGTTCAGCGCTCTGGAAATGCGTAGTCTGAACCAAGAGCCCGGTAGGCTGCGCCTCTTTGGAATACGCAAACCCGCGAAACTGGCGACCTTCGAATAAGCCACCCCCGTAGTCAAAGTCTGTCGAGTAGATGGAGCCCCGGCCGTTATTGATGTGGATACTGCGAACCACAGCTGTATTGAACGGCAATCGCTCAATGCCAAAGCTGTCGCGGTTGTCCAAGTCGGCGGACACTCCCCAATCGATAGTCGTCGTTTCTCCCAGCGTAGTGGTGGTCTCTACCATTAGCCCGCTGCGCATACCGGATGAGTAGTATATCCGGTGATTTCCGTCACGCGCCCTGACCACATCCAACAGGCCGTCTCCGTCTATGTTGGCAAAAACGACGCCGGAAGATTCGGCCCCCTTCTTTTCAACGAACACAATATCGTGGTCCAAAAAAGGTTCCGCCAGGCTGTCATCTTTCACCCACTTCTGACCGGTATTACGGAACGCCTGAATCTCCAGATCGTTTG
>JAUVBI010000156.1 GCA_030591305.1 Pseudomonadota bacterium | reverse complement strand
TTCCCCGGGAGCAAATGACAGAGATGCAAACAGGCGCCGCCCTGCCAGATCAGTTGGGCAGTATGAATGCTTATCTCGGCGCCAGACCCATTGCCGACGCCCTGGCTGCCGGTGCCGATATTGTTGTCACCGGTCGGGTGGTGGACAGTGCTGTGGCTCTGGGGCCTTTGATGCACGAATTTGGCTGGGGCGAGGCCGACTATAATCAGCTGGCCCAGGGTTCTCTGTGTGGGCATGTTATTGAATGTGGCGCCCAGTGCACCGGGGGCAACTATACCGATTGGCATACAGTGCCTGATTTCTCCACCATCTCCTACCCGATAGCCGAGGTGTCTGCCGATGGCAGTTTTGTTATCTCCATCACCCCGGGCAGTGGCGGTCTTGCCACGGTGGGCTCAGTTGCAGAACAAATTGTTTACGAAATTGGTGACCCCGCCAACTACTTACTACCCGATGTCGCTTGTGATTTCAGCCATGTGACGCTTAAGGAAGTCGCTGCCGATCAGATTTGTGTCAGCGGCGCTGTTGGTCGCGCCCCGGGTAATCAATATAAAGTTTGCGCAACCTGGCGCGATGGTTTTCAGGTTAAGGGGATGGCAATTTACGGTGGCCCCAGGGCCAGGGAAAAAGCACAAACCTGTTATGAGGCCTGGGGGAAGCGGGTACGCAGACACTTTGATGCCAACGGTATAGCAGATTTTCGCGCTGTCGATTTTGAGTATCTGGGTGCTGAGCACAGCTACGGCCCCCACGCCCACAGTAGTGCGCAAAATACACGGGAAGTGGTCGCCAAGTTTGGCCTGCATCACGATGACCCCAATGCTCTGCAGTTTGCCGCCAATGAAATGATGTACCTGGGTACATCCGGTGCGCCGGGTATGTATGGGCTGGGGGGTGGGCGGCCACGTCCCTCGGGCCTGATTCAAATTCACTCTGCCCTGCTGGACAAGAGCCATGTGACAGTTACTGTGCAATTGGGTGAAAATATTCTGCATCAGAAGACCTATGAAACACAGCAATCGAGCCCGACGTCGAAGTGCCACTTCGATATCGATGAGGCAGGAGCCTGTGATGACTGGATAGAGGTTTCCCTGGAAAAACTGGCCTATGCCCGCAGTGGTGATAAGGGCAACAATGCAAACATTGGCATCATCGCGCGCGACAGAGCATTTTTGCCCTTTATTCACAGCCAGTTAACCGCCCAGGTGGTGGACGACTACTTTGCCCATCTGGTGAAAGGTGATGTGGAGCGATTTGAGCTGCCGGGCTTCAGTGCCTACAACTTCTTTATGACAGAGGCGCTGGGCGGTGGGGGTACGGCGTCTCTGCGGGCCGATTCTCAGGGAAAATCATTGGCGCAACAACTTTTGTCTTTGACCATTAAGGTGCCGGCACATTTGATGTAAGCTCCACTCTGGTTCTTTCTCAGGAGACACCCAGTGGCCGTTAAACCACCACCCGGTATTAAGCGCGGTGGGCTAGCACGCAGTTTCAGTGTCACCCTCGCAGGGGCGAGGGTGGGTGGTGCTTTCGCGATTGAAGGCTTTTTACAGAAGCTGAAACCTGGAGAGGACAAAGCCCCCACCGCCTTTGCCAAACGGGAGGCGCGTCACTTTGTCGCCGAACTGGGCAGGTTGAAGGGTACTTATGTCAAGATAGGGCAAATGTTTGCCCTGCTGGGTGAGCATTTCCTGCCCCCCGTTCTCACTGAAGCGCTGCATGAGCTGGAGTCACAGACCGAGCCGCTTCCCTGGGCCAGCATCAAGCCTGTATTACAGGGTTCCCTGGGAGACCGCTTCGGAGAACTACGCATTGACAGGAAAGCCATTGCGGCAGCTTCTCTGGCCCAGGTGCACAGGGCCACCATAATATCCAGCGGCGAGCAGATTTGCCTGAAAATACAGTACCCCGGGCTGGCTGAGGTCATTGACACCGATTTTGATGCAGTTGTGCGCATGTTGTTGCTTGCGCGATGGATAAAAGCGGGCCGCGAACTGGATGATTGGCTGGAGGCTATGCGAATACAGTTGCATTACGAGATTGATTACCGCCGTGAGGCAGAAATGACGGATCGCATGGCAGATCATGTTTCACTCGGCAACCGGCTTATCGATGAGCAGAGTGCCCCTTACCATGTGCCCGCCCGCTACTCTCGGTACTGTAGCGGAAATATTCTTGCCCTGGAGTATATCGAGGGTCATCTCGTTACCCGGGCAGAGGTGGCTCTATTGTCACAGCAGCGCCGCAACGCCCTGGGAAAAAGTATGCTCGAACTGTTTTTCTGTGAACTTTATCAATGGGGTTTGCTACAGACCGACCCAAATTTTGGCAACTATCTTCTTCGGCTGAATGATTCACCCAGGAAAAAGGATGAGCTTGTACTACTCGACTTTGGTTCTATTTTAGAGTGTGATAAAGGTTTTCTGATTCACCTTGGAAATACCATACTGGCGGGCCAGGAAGACGATAGAGAGCTGATGATCGAAAGCCTGATTGGCCTGGGTTGCCTGCATGAAGACAGTGCCGAGGAGGCCAGGGACAGCTTCAGTCGTTTTTGCCGGCATTTACTGGAGCCCTTAAGGCCCCCGGATGAGTTGCCCAAAGAATTCCTGAATAAGCAGGGAGAATACTGCTGGGGTAAATCACAGCTTCTGAGGCGTGCGGGCAAGAGTGCGGCGAACTCTGCCGTCTCTTTGCAATTTACCATTCCCTCCAGAGAATTTGCCATGATCGCCAGAAAGCTCACAGGCGTGTTTACGTTTATCGCGGTGCTGAATGCAGAATTTAACGCCCATGACATGGCACACAATTATATTGCTCAATGGATGGAAGAGGGCTAATGGCCAAAGATAGAAAAGGCACTAAAGCGGTTCCCACAGGGCGCCTGCACCGCTTTGCCAAGGTGGTAAAAATGGCTGGCGGTGTTGCCGGGGGCATGTTGGCCGAGGGCGGTAGACAGATGCGTGCGGGCAATCGACTCAAAGTTCGCGAGATGTTGTTGACCCCCGCCAATGCCAAGCGAGTAGCTGACCAATTGGCAGACATGCGTGGTGCCGCCATGAAAATGGGCCAGATATTGTCCATGGATACCGGCGATATGCTGCCCCGGGAGCTTACAGATATTCTGGCGCGGCTGCGCTCTGACGCCAGGGGCATGCCGATAGAACAGTTACAGAAATCCATGACAGATGCCTACGGTGAAGATTGGGAGGAGATTTTTTATCGCTTTGACTATACCCCCATCGCCGCTGCCTCGATTGGCCAGGTGCACCGGACAATTTCTCCCGATGGTCGCGATATTGTGTTGAAAATACAGTACCCCGGCGTTGCCGAGAGTATCGACAGCGACGTCGATAATATTGCAACGCTATTACGTTTGTCGGGCTTATTGCCGAAGGAGCTGGATATTCGGCCCCTGCTGGACGAGGCCAAAGTCCAGTTGCAGGATGAGGCCGACTACTTCAAAGAAGCCGAATTCCTGCAGGCCTTTGGTAAAGTACTTGCCAATGACGAGCGCTTTGTTCTGCCCGAGGTTCTGAGCGAACACACGCGGTCCAATGTTCTGGCCATGACCTATGTGTCGGGTAGCCCCATCGAAGAGGTTGCGGGCTTGCCCCAGAAAGAGCGTGACAGAGTTATGACGACTTTGATTGAGCTGATGCTGACCGAGTTATTTGAATTGAAAATGGTGCAAACTGACCCCAATTTTGCCAATTACCAGTATCAGCATAAATCCGGAAAGATTGTACTGTTGGACTTTGGTGCCACCCGACACTTCAAAGCGCGCTTCGTTAATAACTACAAAAAATTACTGGTAGCTGCGGTAGCGGGAGACCCGGACAAGATTGCAGCGGCAGCAGTGCGGATGGGTTACTCCATGGGCGAAGATAACTCCGAGTATCGAGCCCTGGTGGTCGAGTTGTTTTTGCTTGCTCTGGAGCCACTGTGTGTGGACGAGATGTACGATTTTTCCCGCTCGAATATTCCCGCCAGAATGTCAGAGTTGGGAGAGACCATTCGGGATTATGCCGAGTTTTGGCAGGCGCCGCCCACGGACGCCGTGTATTTTCATCGCAAGCTGGGCGGCATGTTCCTGCTGGCCAGTCGATTAAAGGCCCGGGTGAATGTTTATCAATTGATAGAACATCTAATTTAGGCCCCACAGGTCTCTCTGCAAAGAGTTTCTTCGAGTTGCCACCAATGTGGATGTATACTGACCTTTTCAGGAATTAAATCTGACCGGGCGACTTCGTGCCGTTCAAAAGGAGAGGTAAATGGCCAAGCAGGATATCGAAATTGCCAGGGAGGCTTCGGTTCGCCCCGTCCAGGAAATAGGCGAGCGCCTGGGTATTCCCGCTTCTGCCATGATTCCCTATGGTCATACCAAGGCAAAATTGAGCCTGGACTATATAGACACACTCAAGGATAGGCCGCTGGGGAAACTGATTTTGATGACCGGCATGAGTCCTACACCGGCGGGAGAGGGAAAGACCACCGTCGCCATCGGTCTGACGGACGCCCTCAATCATATTGGTAAACATACCTCCGTGTGCTTACGCGAGCCGAGCCTGGGCCCCTGTTTTGGCATGAAGGGGGGGGCCGCCGGTGGTGGTTATGCCCAAGTCGTTCCCATGGAAGATATCAATCTGCACTTTACCGGGGATATGCACGCTATTGGTGCCGCCCATAATTTACTATCGGCACTGATAGACAACTACGTACACTGGAGCAATGATATTCGTCTGGATTTGCGCCGGGTTACATGGCGTCGTGTGGTGGACATAAACGATAGACAACTGCGCCAGATAACAACGGGTATTGGAGGGCCGGCCAATGGCTATCCCATGGAGGGGGGGTTTGATATCACCGTGGCATCGGAAGTTATGGCGATATTCTGCCTGTCCAGAAACCTGAAAGATTTACAGCAGCGCCTGAGCAAAATCGTTATCGGTTACACCCGCAGTGGTGAGACGGTAACAGCCTCGGAGGTCAATGCGCCCGGCGCCATGACCGCATTATTGAAAGACGCTCTGGCTCCCAACCTGGTCCAGACGCTGGAAAATAACCCCGCTTTTATTCACGGTGGCCCCTTTGCCAATATTGCCCACGGTTGTAATTCTGTTATCGCCACCGAGACGGCGTTGAAGTTGTCCGATTATGTTGTTACCGAGGCTGGCTTTGGTGCGGATCTGGGTGCGGAGAAATTCTTTGATATCAAATGCAGAAAAGCCGGTTTGAAGCCGTCCGTCGCTGTTGTTGTGGCAACCGTACGTGCTTTGAAAATGCACGGTGGTGTGCCAAAGACTGAACTGGATGGCGAGAACCTGGAAGCCTTGAACAAGGGTCTGGAAAACCTGGGTCGACATATCCGCAACACGGGCCAGTTTGGCATATCTGTAGTTGTGGCGATAAATCATTTTACTGGAGACAGCCAGGCTGAAATCGATGCGATTAAAGCCTATGCTGAAAAACGGGGGGTAGAGGCCCATGTCTGTACGCATTGGGCGAACGGTGGAGCAGGTGCAGAGAGTCTGGCAAGAGCAGTGGCCGACCTGGCTGATAATGGTCGTACCCAGTTTCGTACGCTCTACGACGACGACATGAGCTTGTGGGATAAGACCCGGCATATTGCACGCACTATATACGGTGCTGACGATATTATGGCGGACCAGAAAATCCGCAACCAGTTTGCCCAGTATGAACGAGAGGGCTATGGCCACTTCCCCATTTGCATGGCCAAAACCCAGTACAGTTTTTCAACGGACCCCCTGTTGATGGGCGCACCCAGTAATCATAAAGTGCCCATACGGGAAGTGACTCTGGCAGCGGGGGCGGAATTTTTGATTGTCATTTGTGGCTCTATTATGCGCATGCCGGGCTTGCCCCGGGTGCCGGCTGCCAATGGCATATACGTGAATGGCCAGGGCCAGATTGAAGGCCTGTTCTAACGCCGGGGCAATTCGGACTTAACTGCAAATCTACAGGAATACGTAAATGAAAATAATAACAAGAATATGCAGCCTGCTATTGGTGATGGCTTGCATACCGGCTTGCGGCGATTCTACGCCAGAGGCCCCAATAGAGTTAATCGCTGAAGCGGTCGTGTCTGTCGAAGTGCCAATAAATACTGAAGCTGGCGCAGGTATCCCGAAAGAGACTCCCAGCGAAGAGGAAGCTTTGTCCGACACGTACTCAATGTTCACGCCCCGGACGGGTGACCTGGATGTGATGGAGGCGAGCCGGGTTATACGGGTACTCACCGTATACAGCGTTGGACGCTACTGGCTCGATGGCCCCGCCGAGAAGGGGCTGGTTTACGAGATGTTCAAACGCTTCGAAAATGACCTGAACAAGAATCGCAAGAATGGCCATATACGCACGCATATTGTATTTGTCCCGGTCGCCAGGAATCAGTTGATTCCGGCTCTGCTGGCCGGGCGGGGAGACATTATTTCTGCGGGGCTTTCAATAACAGCTGAGCGGCAGGAACGGGTAGATTTCACCATACCTGTCAGCAAACCCGTATCTGAAGTTCTGGTAACCGGGCCATCTGCTTCACCGCTGAAGTCAATAGATGACCTGGCTGGAAAGACTGTTCATGTACGGGAGTCCAGTAGTTACAGGGAAAGCCTGGAAGCGCTCAATCAGCGTTTTCTTACAGAGGGTAGGCCCCCTGTGGTTATTGAGTACATTTCAGAACTACTGGAAGATGACGATCTTATAGAGATGGTTAACTCGGGCTTGTTACCCTGGGCTATTGTCGACGATTATAAGCCTCAACTTTGGGAGGGTGTGTTTGAGCAGTTGGTAGTTCGGGACGATATTGTGTTCCGCTCCGGCGCAAGGCTTGCCTGGGCCTTCAGGAAAGACAGTCCCAAATTGGAGGCCGCCCTGAATAAGTTTGCCAAGAAAAACCGCCAGGGTACCCTTATCGGTAATATATTGGTGAATCGCTATGTTCGGGATTTTGACTGGGCTGCCAATGCCCTTGATAATGACCACTATAAACGCTTTGAAGATCTCGCTCACATTTTTAAAACCTACGGTAAACAATACGGCGTGAACTATTTGATTGCCGCTGCCCAGGGCTACCAGGAGTCGCGGCTTGACCAGAGCGCTCGAAGTAGTGTGGGTGCTGTGGGTGTTATGCAACTGTTACCCACTACGGCTGCGGGCAAAAGTGTCAACATTGAAAATATTGATGAGGTAGGTCCAAATATCCATGCGGGCATCAAGTACCTGGACTACTTGCGCCAGCGATATTTTTCAGAGCTAAAAGATGATCCCTTAAACCAGACTTTATTGGCCCTTGGCGCCTATAACGCGGGTCCCGCTCGAATGATCAATATGCGTAACAAAGCAAAAGGCCTAGGTTACGATCCCAATATCTGGTTTGATAATGTCGAGATGATTGCAGCGAGAGATA
>JAUVBI010000037.1 GCA_030591305.1 Pseudomonadota bacterium | reverse complement strand
TCAACCGTAACAGCCACATCAGCGGCGTGCTGCATTGCCGGCACGCCGCTATATCCACCTCCCCCCCACTCTTCTCCACACGACTTACCAGGCTCAAGGCCGTAGGTTAAACTGTGCGCCTCGGCATCAGTGGAGAACACCATGTCCCCAATAGCAGATACACCTCCGGCACCATACTACGCGGTTATTTTCACATCGGTGCGCACAGAAGTGGAGGATGACTATGACGCCATGGCCGAGAAAATGCTCGAACTTGCAGCCAATCAGCCCGGATTTCTGGGGGCAGAGTTCGCCCGTGAAAATGTGGGTATCACCGTCTCCTATTGGGCCGACCTTGAAGCCATAAAAAACTGGAAAGCCGTGGCAGACCATCAGCTGGCGCAAAAGCTGGGGCGAGAACAATGGTACGCCAGCTACAAAATCAGAATATCCAAAGTCGAGCGAGACTATGGTTTTCAGGTCGATTCAAAGACATAATAAGAGCTGTGTTCTTTCTTAACGTTGGGGAGGTTGTGTGCTCTCGGTATTTATAGCAAATAGCGCCATCGTCGCTCTGGTGGTCATGCTGCATTATGAGTTTCTGTATCGGCTAACCACCCATATGCCCACCATGCATATGAAGCATCGCTTTCGCATTGTTCTGGGTGTATTTTTAGCGCTTATCGCCCACGCTATCGAAGTCTGGATTTTTGCCTTTGCCTACTACTTTATGCACAACGCCGAGGGTTGGGGTTATTTTGACGGCTACTTCAATGGCAGCTTGATGGATTGTGTTTATTTTTCTTTCACAACTTTTACCACCCTGGGCTTTGGCGACATAGTGCCTCACGGCGACCTGAGATTCTTAACTGGCATCGAATCTCTAACCGGCCTGGTGCTAATTACCTGGACGGCCTCGTTCCTGTATCTGGAAATGCAGCGCTACTGGAATTCAGGGTAACCCTCTCTTTACCTACGC
Source organism: Pseudomonadota bacterium (assembly GCA_030591305.1). The sequence continues at coordinate 15,921 of JAUVBI010000037.1, read as the reverse complement.
GGATTATAAATAATGTCGAGTATTACTATTCGAGAAGCACAACCGCAGGACTGTGCACTCATACTGGATTTTATCAAAGGCCTGGCCGAATACGAAAAGGCCCTGCCGGAAGTTAAAACCTCCGAGGAAAACCTGCGGGCGGCGCTGTTTAATAACCACCCCAAGGCCTTCGCCCTTATTTGCTCCATAGATGATTCAGCGGTTGGGTTCGCACTTTATTTTTTCAACTATTCTACCTGGACTGGAAAATTCGGCCTGTTTCTTGAAGACCTCTATATTGCACCCGAGCACCGGGGCAGTGGCGCGGGGAAGGCCCTGTTAAAACATCTGGCGCAATTGGCCCTGAAACACGACTGTGGCCGCTTCGAATGGAACGTGCTCGACTGGAACGAACCTTCCATCAAGTTCTATGAATCTTTCGGGGCGAAGCCCCAGAGTGAATGGGTAGGATATCGCCTCGCAGGACAGGGGCTCAGAGACTTCGCGGCCAGCTAGGCATCAACTCAAGGCGCTATCTGCGGCGAATTGTGGCGAACTTGCGGTGAAACGACATTGAAACCCTGAAAATCTCCGTATAATGAAACCTATGGATACGCATTCAATACTACAAGACAAGCGTTACTTGTTCTGGATATTACAATTTGCCGGCTGGACTGGCTGGGGCGGTTCGTTCTACCTGGGCGTCCTGGTCTGGGGAAAGCCGCCGGAACACTACAGCATCTATCTGCCCATCATTTCCGCCATTGGCATGGTTATCACACTGGGCATGCGTGCCGTTTACCATCGCATGTGGAACGCGGATGCAGGTTGGCGAATTGTCGGCATACTGGGCGCGTCCTATCTCGGTGGCCTGGCCTGGATGTCCGCCCGGGCCACTATTTTTTACAACCTTTTCGAAAATGAGCGCAGTAAGCACAACGAGGAGGGGATGGAGTTCTTCTCCTACTTCGACGGTGCCATGTCCGCCTTCTGGGTTATGTTGGTGTGGAGTGGGCTGTACTTTGGCATCAAATACTACATGCTCCTACAGGAAGAGAAACAGCGCGGGCTAAAGGTGGCGGCCATGGCCCATGAGGCACAATTGAAAATGCTGCGCTACCAGCTCAACCCCCACTTTTTATTCAACACACTGAACGCAATATCAACCCTCATCCTGGACCAGAACACAGAGCTCGCTAATGCCATGGTGACAAGGTTGAGTCGTTTTTTACGCCACACCCTGGACAGTGACCCCATGCAGAGGGTAACGGTAGAGGAAGAAGTGGCGGCACTTAAACTGTACCTGGACATTGAGAAAGTACGCTTCGATAACCGCCTACGCTTGCACTTCAACATTGAGCCCGAGGCAGAAACAGCCCTTCTCCCCAGCTTATTGTTACAACCGCTGGTTGAAAATGCCATAAAATACGCCGTCTCCCAGTCCGTCAACGGCGGCTCTATCGGCATCAGTGCCAAAGTCTTCGGTGGCGACCTGCTGTTGGTGGTTGCAGATGATGGCCCAGGTCTGGATTTAAAGTATGGTCGCATGCCAAAAGGTAGTGGTGTCGGTGTATCCAACTGCCGTGAACGCTTGAAAGAAATTTATAACGACCAGCAATCCTTTCGACTGAGCACTACAGACCCCCACGGGCTTACCGTCAGTATTCGAATACCCTATACACGAGGGAAAACAGGCGAATGAACCTATTAAAAACTATCATAGTAGACGATGAAAGCCTGGCCAGGCGCGGGCTCTCTATTCGCTTACAGCAGATACCACAGGTTGATGTAGTTGCCGAGTGTTGCGATGGCTTCGAGGCAATGGAAGCAATAGCAACGCACTCCCCCGACCTGATTTTTCTGGATATCCAGATGCCGGGAATGAGTGGCTTTGATGTCATCAAGCAGCTGCAAACAGACAATATGCCCTTGATTATTTTTGTCACAGCCTACGATGAATACGCCGTAGACGCCTTTAAGGTGCACGCTGTAGATTACGTACTCAAACCCATCGATGACGACCGCTTACACGAGGCGGTGGAGCGCGCGGTCAACCATCGCGAGCAGGAGGATGCATCCCGCACCAAAGAACAGTTGGTTGAACTGGTAATGGGCATGACCGGTGCCAGTGCCAGCTCTATTGAACAAATGGCCGAGAACGCACTGCCGATAAAAACCTGGCCGGAAAAACTCACTATTAAAGACGGCAGTGAAATACAGTTTATCAAGGTGGCACAGATACAGTGGGTAGATGCAGCGGGAGACTATATGTGCGTCCACGCAGAGGGCAAAACCCATATCATGCGCATCACTATGAAACAGCTGGAAGCCATGTTAAACCCGGCTCTTTTCCTCAGAGTTCACCGCTCTACCATCGTCAATGCCGACTGCATAAAAAGTGCCCAGACACTGAACAACGGCGAGTATATGCTCACCCTTGAGGGCGGTTCACAGCTCAAGGTCAGTCGCAGTTATCGCGACAAGGTCAAACATTTATTAACCGCCTGAACGTCTCTCAGCATATCCTGAGGGGGGTTTGCTCGTCATCGGCTACCGTGCACACCTCGCCGATGACTGCCGCCCGGCTATAGCCCGCGGCAACCAGGCTTTCACACAAGCGGGCTGACCGTCCCGGTGATACGCCCATCAGCAAACCGCCACTGGTCTGTGGGTCAAACAACAGCTCACCACAGCCGTACTCATCGGCAGAGTTCATGCTAACAGCCTGCCCCACAGCCCGCTTATTGGCCTGGTACATGGTGCTGAAAATGCCGGCACTCACCGACTCGCAAGCCCCGGGCAGTACAGAGATCTGCGAAAGTGACAGCTCCACACCCTGTCCAGGCTGCAGCATTTCTTGCAAATGACCCAGCAGGCCAAAGCCGGTGATATCAGTACAGGCCGAGACCTGGTGACCTGCTGCCAGGGCAGCGGCTGCCGCATTACTCTGCAACATCGTGTCTATGGCCACCTGAATATTTCGCCCGTCTCCATGAAGCTGCATATGACCGGCAAACAAGGTTCCCATACCAATTGGCTTGGTCATCACCAGATGATCGCCGACACGCAAACCGCACTTGGCTAAAAAACCTGTCTCGAGAGAAATGGCACAACCATTCACCACAAAACCCACGCTGAGCTCGGGGCCCTGCATGGTATGACCCCCCAACAACTTACAGTCCACTGCGGCAAATTCGTGCAGGGCACCAGCGAGAAGTTGCTTCAACTCTCGCTGGAGAATATTCGGCGCAGAAAATGGCAGCGCAATCGATGCCAGGGCAGAGATCGGCCGGGCGCCGCTGGCGTAGAGGTCACTCAGAGCATGATTAGCTGCAATGCGTCCCATAAGCCAGGGGTCTGCGACAAGCTGGCGCAAGGTGTCAATGCTCTGCACCACTGCCGCAGTTGCCGAACCGGGAATTAAGGCGGCATCCTCGGAGCAGGCCGCGGGACAGTGCTCTGGATACTCCTGTGCCAACTCGTGCAGTACACTGGAAAGGTCATCCGCGCCCACTTTGGCACCACAGCCGCCGCAGGGAACCTGCTCTATGCGCGCTTCCAGTTGTAGCAGGCTATCGACAGCAGTTGCCTCTGCCATCAACGGCAACTGTTCAAAACGGGACATAAACTCCCGGTCTATTTTGTCCTTCCAGCGCCAGACCCACGCGCCGTTCGCACTCAAAACACCTCGGTCTGCCGTGGCCCTTTTGGCGCCCAGAGACAAAAGAGATAAAAACTGCTGTTGCGGAATATGCTGTTGCAAGGGTTTCGCCAGGAAGTAATTGCGCAGATTCTCCGCCAGTACTGGCCCCTGGCGAACCGCATAGACACCGGCTTTAGGTCTGGGCTGCTCCACCTGCGTTGCGCAATCTCCACTGCCGAAAATATTTTCGTGACCCAGCGATTGCAGGCTGTTACTCGTGGCCAGAAAGCCGCGCTTATCGGTGCTCAACCCGCTGCTGGCAATCCACGGAGCCGCAGTGGCACCGGTACACCAGAACAGCTCATCAAAGCCGTGCTGCTCTCCATTTTCTATCAACAGAGTATCGCTCTCAACTCGCTCTACCCGGTTGTTGAGATGGACCTCTATACCATAAGCCTCCAGCGCGGCCAGTGCAGAGCGCCGTGCCCGGTTGTTATAGCCCTGCAATATTTCTCTCGCCCCGCAAATCAACGAAAAAGAAATATGCTGATCGGTAGCGTTCTCACCTCTGGGAAACTGCTCGGCCATCGCCGCTATCAGCTCGACGCTACCAGCACCGCCACCTACCATCGCAATGCGATACCTGATATCGGCAGGTGATCCATGTAATTTCTCCCGTAAATCACTCCACCGCTGCCACAGGCCAGCCACGGGTTTCACGGGCACAGAATAACGACTCGCACCCGGTACAGAATCGAGCTCGGGCTGGGAGCCCACATCAATGCTCAAAACATCGTAGGCTATTGAGGGGCGCCCCCGTAATGACACCATCTGGCCAAGCGGGTCGATTGCATCAACCTCAGCACAGATAAAACGCACACCGGCCCACTGGCACACCCTGGCTAAATCGATATGTGTCTGCTCAAAACTGTAGTGCCCGGCCACCAGGCCGGGAAGCATGCCCGAGTAAGGCGTGTGGCTGGCTGGAGAGATAAGGGTAATTCGAAGGCCGGCAATTGGCCGCATTGCCAGCATGCGCAAAGCAAGGGCGTGGGCGTGGCCACCGCCTACAAATACCAGGTCTTTTTGTATATCGATTGCGGGCTGCATATCAAGAGGGGGAAGGTTTTCTCAGGCCGGGAGAGACAGCATCATAAACTACCGGAAGACAGAGGGCTAACAGGCAGGGCCCAGCTCACAATGCTCTAAAGGCAAAACCTCATTTTTTTCGCCTATATATTGAGGAAGTCTTGCGGTATATTTGCCACGTTAATTTCATATCTGGTAGCCTCAGCTTGGCTGCTTTACCACGTTGTATAAGGATTTATCATGAAAATCTACGGTGTAGTTTTATCTCCATTCGTACGTAAAGTTCTAGCGGTCTGTGCACTTAAAGGCCTGGAATATGAACACGACCCCGTTATGCCCGGGGGCACCTCGTCGGAATACCTTCGAATTAGCCCCCTGGGAAAAGTGCCTGCTTTCGAGGACGGCGACCTGGGCATTTCTGATTCCAGTGTGATCTGTGAATACCTGGAAGAAAAGTACCCTGAAGTCCCTGTAATGCCAAAATCACCTGAAGACAGAGCCCGCTCGCGCTGGCTGGAGGAGTATGGTGACTCCAAACTGGTTGAGTCCCTGGCGCCCTTTTTCTTCGAGCGCGTTGTGAAGCAGATGTTAGGGCAGGGGGAGGCCGATGAGGCCAAACTGAAGCGACTGGCGACCGAAGAGCTGCCCACCTGCCTGGCCTACATTGAATCCCTGGTTCCCGATAGTGGATTTTTATTTGGAGAAATGGGCACCGTTGATATCGCGGTAGCGGGGCCCTACATTAACGGAAGTTACGGAGGCTACAAACTGGACACCAATGCCTACCCCAAAACAGCGGCCTACATCGAGCGCGTCAAAAACCACCGCGCCATGGTGCCTGTTCTGGCTGCAGAGCAGGAGATGCTGAAAGCAATAACCGGGTGATGCCAGCCTAGGCGGACCGGTTCACCCATTCGCTTACTTCCTCCCGGGTGCCGCGAAAAACAATGCGCCCGGACCGTTTAGACAGTTGATAGTCATACATGGCATCGTAGTATTGGTCCAGCAGAGCCGCGACCCATTCCCGGTGCAGGGAGAGGTCACCATCGCACCACTGCTGCTCAAATGCAGCCGTCATCAGGCCACTGACGACCTCATAACGCTCCCCACCCAGGCGCTTGCGGATGCGCGACAAATCAGCCTGCATTTTTTCACTGTGTAGCGTGGCGCCCTGCTCTCCGTGAGCTGCCGTAAAGCGCCGACCCAAATCCAGTACGTAGTCGTCGACCACCACATCAATGCGCTGCACCATCGTCTGCTCCACAATAGCCATGGGTGCTTCTTTCATTTTCTCCTGTAGGGCATCGGGCAGGTACAGCCTCCCGATCAAGCGCCCCTCATCCTCCAGGTACACCCTTTCCTCACCACCGTCCAACAGTTTCATCAACGCGATACTGAGAGCATTTTCAAAATCTATCTGCCTGGGCTGGGGCTCCAGTAACTGCCCAAAAGAAGAGCCCCTATGTACGGCCAGCCCCTCAAGGTCAACACTGCGGGTGAGCTGCTCAATGACCTTTGTTTTGCCTGTTCCTGTTTTTCCCGCTATCAAAACAAAATCTGCCCGTTCAACTGAACGCTGCAATTCGGCCAGTAAAAACCGGCGCATAGCCTTGTAGCCACCTTCTATCAGAGGGAAGTCGATGCCCGCATCACGCAACCATTGCCGCACAGTTTGCGACCGCAAGCCGCCACGGAAACAGTACAGATAGCCTTCCGGATGATTGCGGGTAAATTCGGACCATTGTGCCATACGCTGTTCGCGCAAGCTGCCAGAGACCAGACTATGACCCTTTTCTATTGCTGCATCCTGACCGTGCTGTTTATAACAGATGCCAACTTCAGCACGCTCCTCATCCGTCATCAGGGGCAAACTGCAGGCGCTGGGGAACGCGCCCTGGGAGAATTCAGTCGGGGCCCGCATATCCATCATGGGAGTGTCATTGACAAATAACGATCTGTAGTTCTTTGTATCGGGGCGATGCACCATCGTAGGGGCTCTATGTTGGGAGGCTCTCACATCCGTTGTTATTCGACTTCTCCGCCAAACATCGCGATCACCCGCTCCTGTAAGCCAGTGACCGCCTCCGACATCAGGGCGAAATCTGCATCCAGCCTGGCAGCGTTGTCCGCTTCCGGGATTTCATCGTTCTCTTTCATCAGTTCCTCAGAAAATTTGAGGCGCCGCAGACATAAATCCTCGGCCATCACCAGAGAAACACGCTCGTCCCAACTCAGGGCCAGACGCACAACCTGCTTTCCAGCATTGAGATGAGTTTCTACCTCTTCACTGAGCAGGTCAACGCCCTTGCAGCGCACCACGCCGCCCTCTTCTCCTGGCTCACGCAGTTCACACTCTTCACCCAGGGCGAAATCATCGGGTAAATTCTGGTGTGCCAGCCAGCTGGTCATGGTTGCCGAGGGTGCATTATTCACCTGCGGCAGCAATACCGGAAAGCTCCCTATGCAATCACGCAATAAATTTAACAACTCCTCTGCCCGGCCCGCGCTGGCGGCATCCACAAAAAACCAGTTAGCCCGAGTATCCAGGTAGGCGTAGATACGCGAGGAGCGAGAAAATGCACGCGGCAGGCAATCCTGGATAATTTCATCTTTCATGGTGAGCCTCTCCTTGCGGTACACCTTGCGACCCTGCTCGGCCTCGATGGCAGAGACTTTCTCCTCAAGCTGCTCTCGCACAACCGTAGAGGGCAGCAACTTCTCCTCCCGGCGCAAACACAATAAAAAACGGCCATTAGCCGCATGCACCAGCGCCTCGGACTCTCCCCCCAACGGTGACACCCAACCCAGAGAGACCGCCTGTGACTTGGCACAGGGCTGGAAGCTGCGGGGAGCCAATTGCTCACCCAGTTGTTCGGGGGATAAATCGAAAGGACTGCTGAGGCGGTAAGCCCGGATATTTTTGAACCACATGGGATAAGCCTGACTCTGGGAAAAGCGGGAGATTGTACCTTGTAGCAGAGGGGTCCGCAGGGAAATTTGGGTAAAAAAAGCGGTTGCTGTACAAATTGTTAATCTCTTAGATTATAGAGCCCGTGTAAGATAGCTGGCAAACTAACTTCGAAGCCGAGAGAAGGGCCCGGTAAAGCCAATTGGGACACGCCGTGAATCCATCCATGGAGGCTCGGCGACAGCATCCATGCTGTCGACGGTCCCAATTGGCTTTACCGGGCCCTTCTCTCTACCACATTTAGTTATTTGCAGTATCAGTAGAGGTCTACACGGTGGCTCAACCCCAGAAAACAAACCCCTCCCAGCCCCGCAAAGCACGCGATGTAGAGCAATGGGACATGGAAACCGATATCGCCATTATCGGCTTCGGTGGTGCCGGTGGTTGTGCCGCTATTGAGGCTGCAGACACAGGCTCAGAAGTGACTATATTTGAACTGGCCAGCGCCAGCGGAGGCTCCACGGCGATGTCCAGCGCGGAGATCTATATGGGTGGTAACGGCGGCACCCGGGTGCAGCAGGCCTGCGGCTTTGAGGACAGCACTGAGGATATGATCACCTATATGACCATGGCGGCAGGCCCGCAGGCGGACGACGCCAAGATTCGCAATTATTGTGAAGGCAGCACCGCCCATTTTCAGTGGCTTGTGGATATCGGCGTGCCCTTCAAGGACAGCTTTCATGAGCAACGGGCCATTATGTGCCTCACCGACGATGGCCTGCTATACACCGGCAATGAGAAGGCCTATCCCTTCGCCCAGCGGGCCAAACCCTGCCCAAGAGGCCACAACCTCTATATTGAGGGCGATAATGGCGGCCCCCTATTTATGAAGATCGTCACCGAGAATGTGGAAAAACGCAAAGCCATCTCGGTGGAGTACGAGGTCCGTGCCCTGTGCCTGATTGAGGATGACAACGGGGCTATTGTCGGCATTGTGGTACGCAAAAATCAACAGGAATTAAATATTCGGGTGCGGCAGGGCGTAATTCTATGCGCCGGCGGCTTTGTGATGAATAAGGAAATGCTCGCCAAATATGCCCCTATGCTGTCCCGTGGAAATACACCTATTGGCAACCCCGGGGACACCGGCAGCGGCATTCAAATGGGCATGAGCGTAGGCGGCACCGCTATTAATATGCACGAGGGCTTTATCAGCCTGCCCTACTACCCCCCCGCCTCCATGACTTACGGCATCCTGGTCAATGACAAGGGCCAGCGCTTTATCAACGAGGACGTTTACCACGGCCGCATGGGCGCCTATTTGCTGGCACAGCAATCCGAACGCTTTTACTATGTGCTGAGCGTCGATCATTACGGTGATTACGAGAAAGTAAGCTTTATGGGTGCCCAGGTTGCCGGTACCGGCGAGACGGTAGCGGAGCTTGAAGCCGAACTTGAACTGCGCAGCGGTACATTGCAACACACCATAAGCTTATACAACGAAGACTGTGAGGCCGGGGAAGATACTCTGCAACACAAGGCCCCCCAGTGGCTGGAAAAGCTTGAGCCACCCCTGGTGGCACTGGACGTGACCCCCGGGCGAGGCACACTCCTCCCCTTCTTCACCCTGGGAGGGCTCGACACCCTGCCCTCTGGAGAAGTGGTAGACTCCCAACGGCGGGCAATTCCCGGGCTTTATGCCGCGGGAAGAACTGCCTGTGGTGTCGTGCGGCGCGCAGAGGGCTACAGCAGCGGCATGTCTGTTGGCGATGCCACATTCTCAGGTAGAATGGCTGGTATAGCTGCCGCAGCGGCGCAGCGCAACACACTATAGGAAACACGCCGATGAAATTTCTCCACACCATGGTGCGGGCCAGCAACCTCGACGACAGCATGGACTTTTACTGCAATAAGCTGGGTCTGATGGAGGTCAATCGCTACGACAGCGAACAGGGACGTTTCACTCTGGTCTTTCTCGCTGCACCCGGGGATGTAAAAACCGCCCGTGAGGGGCAGAGTCCCCTGGTTGAAATCACTTATAACTGGGACCCTGAGGAATATGATGGCGGGCGCAATTTTGGCCACCTGGCTTATCGGGTCGATAATATCTACGTAACCTGCCAGCGCTTGATGGATGCCGGTGTGACCATAAACCGTCCACCCCGGGACGGGCACATGGCCTTTGTTCGCTCTCCCGATGGAATCTCGATTGAACTACTACAGGGCGGCCAGTCCCTTGAGCCTATGGAGCCCTGGATGTCGATGGAAAACACCGGTAGCTGGTAGTAGGCTGCGCGCATGAACACAAGTATCACAAGCAAACTCATCGTGGTGCTAACGCTCTGCCTGGCGGTTATTCTCGGCGTGGGCATGACTATTGATTACCAATTCTCCCGGAGCGAAATACTGGAGCGGGTTCGCCTGGAATCTGCAGAAACTGTCAATAATGTCGTCGACGAACTGGAGCAGTGGTTGCGCGGGGTAGAGGGAGATACCTTATTTCTCGCCCGGGTGTTGGAGCAGCGAGAGTACAGCCGAGAAGGGCTGAACCAATTACTCAGGGACATAGTGGCACACAACGACGAACTTTTTGGGGCCGCCATTGCACTTAACCCCGAACTCACCGACCGGCCCCAAGGCTTTGCTCCCTATTTTTATCATCGAAAAGGGGCAGTCGCCTTTACCAACTTTGCCGATAAAAATCAGGCGTATTGGAAGCATGCCTGGTACCGTGATGCTGTAACTTCCGGCAAGCCAAGCTGGGTGGAACCCTATTTTGACGAGGGCGGAGGAGAGGTTCTAATGACCACTTTCTCGGTCCCTGTTTATCACTTCGACGATGAGGGAAACCGCTCCCTCTATGCGGTTGTTACAGCAGATGTGGCCCTCTCGGCACTACATCATTATTTACAACAATTACACCTGGGAGAAAGTGGCTACGGTGTACTCATAAGTAAAGCGGGAATTGTGCTGAGCACTGAAAGACCCGACTCCATCATGCATCATTATCTGGATGTCATGAGCGCACCAGCAGACAGTGGCACATGGAAAAGATCCTTCAGCGCAGCGCTTCAAGGCGAGACCCTGGTTTTTCCAATCGAGTGTCCAACGAGGCAGGGAAAATGCAATGCCCGTCTGTCCACACTCAAGACGACGGGATGGCCTGTGGGCGTTATCTACTCTCAGGAGGAAGTACTCGCACCTCTCAGGGAATACGAAACTAAAACCGCAATTGTGGGGCTGGCCACTCTGCTTCTAATGGCTTTTACCGTGGGCATCGTTTCTCGCCGACTGACCAGGCCCCTGGTTGCTCTCGCCAGGGCGAGCGACGTAATCGCCACGGGCGAGCTGAACGCACCACTGCCCCGGGTAAAGGGCAACGACGAAGTGGCTCAATTGGTACAGTCTTTTGGGGCGATGAAGCGCGACCTTAAGGCTTATATTAGCGATTTGGAAATCGCCACTGCGGGTAGGGCCCGACTTGAGGGGGAACTGGCAGCGGCCACCCAAATACAGATGTCGATGCTCCCACAGGGTGGCGAGGCACTGGAAGAAACCGATAGTTATTCGCTGTGGGCAAAAGTGCGCCCCGCTAAATCGGTGGGTGGCGACCTCTATACTTTTTACCAGTGCGACAAAAACAGGCTGTATCTGGCGGTTGGTGACGTTTCCGACAAGGGCGTACCCGCAGCCCTGTTTATGGCCAAGGCAATAAGCCATATGAAGCAGTATGAAGAGGCTTTCGTGTCACCGCCTACCGGCATGGCCCTGTTGAACAACGCGCTGGAGCAGGGCAACGACAACTGTATGTTTGTGACACTCTTTTTTGGCGTATTGGACCTACAGACTCTGGAGCTGTGTTTTGCCAGTGCCGGACACACCGCTCCAAGCCTGCTTCGCAGTGGCATAACAACGGTGTTATCGCAGGAAACTGGTCCAGCGCTGGGTTTGGCGGCGGACATGCCCTACCCCAAAAACACGTTCACTCTAGAGCCAGGTGACCGCTTGGCCATTTACACCGACGGAATAGACGAGGCGTTCAATGACCAATCGGAGATGTTTGGCTTCGAGCGCCTGAACACACGGCTTCAGGCATCCGCCGGGGGGAAAATAACCGCGGCGGGTACCGGTATTTTCAAGTGTGTTGATGATTTCGCAGGTAACACACCACAGTCAGACGACATTACCTTAATGTTACTGGACATTCCTGGCCAGCCAGCCAACGCACAGAAAACGTCACAGAGCTTCAATTGTAACTCTACTTTGTTCAGCGCCGTCGCCGCTTGGCTGGAGGAAATATTCCAACAAATGTCCATTGATAGCACAATTGGCATGGAGCTGACATTGGTAAGCGAAGAGGTACTGACTAACATCCAAAAGTATGCCGAACTCCCTGCCAACGCTCTAATCGAAGTCTCAATCGGTATTGACGACGATAAAATTACTCTTGAGTTTTCCGATGAGGGTATCGCCTTCAACCCCTTTTTAGAGGGGCATCGATCCGCCCTGGGAAGAGACATTGAATCTGCCGAGATCGGTGGCCTTGGTGTACACTTGGTGGCACAGCTTACGGCCCGGCAAAGTTACCAGCGCATTGATGGCCGCAACCTATTGACGGTGGAAAAGACTTTATCGCCCGAATAGAATCTTTAACGAGCACAGATATTTTCACTGACTACTAACTTTATACAGCGAGTATTGACATGAACCTGACTACCAACATTAGTATTAATGAAAAAGATTCTGTCGCCAGGGTAGCTCTGGTGGGCGCATTAAATACCGACACCGCACCTGCCTTCGAAGAACAGCTGCAGTCAGTGGTCAATAAAAATTACGCCGTCACCGTGTTGGACATGAAGGACCTGGACTACATCAGCTCCGCTGGCTTGCGAGTGATTTTTAAAGCGGCCAAGCAGACAAAAGCTGCGGGCAATAAGCTAGCTGCCGCTAACCGTAAACCCCATATCGACAAGGTGTTCGAAATTCTAAAAGCGCTGCCCGATATGGCTGTGTTTGCCAACGATCAGGAGCTTGACGATTACCTGGACGCCATGCAAAGCAAGGTGAAAGGAAAACAGTAGGCGCTAGGCCTTTAAAAAATTCACCACCCAGCGGGCGACCCTGTCGCCCTGCTGCTCTGCTGTCAATGACGCCACACCCGAGTGATACACCTCTTCCCCAAATAGCTCACGCCGAAATTCCATAATTTCCCTGGAGTACTCGGGAATAAATTCCGGGTGTCCCTGGAAAGTCAAAATCTGGTCGCCAATCTGGCACACCGCATTCTCACAGAATTCACTGCTGGCCAGCACGCGCGCACCGGTGGCATTTTTGACCACCTGGTCCTGGTGACTGACCAGAATGTTAAGGTCGGCATCGCCACCATCGTGCCAGGACGGTAGTTCGGTAAATGTGTGAGTATGCAGACCGACACCCCAACCCTTGTCAGATTTCCCTGTCTTGCCGCCCAGAGCCTGGGCCACCAACTGATGGCCAAAACAGATACCGATAATCTTCTTGTTGTGCGCGGCAATCCGCTGCACAAACTCGATAAGCGGCGAAATCCAGGGCTTGTCATCGTAGACGCTGGATTTGCTGCCGGTAATCAAATAGGCGTCCACCTCGTCAATATCATCCGGGTACTGACCGTTCTCCACGTTGTAGGTCACAAATTCCATAGTGGGATCTGCCCTGCTCATTAGCGTAGCAAACATATCCGGGTACTGACCAAAATTCACCGCCCACTCGGGGCGCACGGTATCGGTCCTCAAAATACCTAATTTCACATTAACCTCAAGCGTTTGTAAAAGACGATAATAATAAGTAGGCTCACATGCTCTGTCCAGTATTGAGCGGGCTTCACGCCTACCCAAAAGGAGTTATGGTGAACGGTATACCCCCCGGCTTTAAACAGGCGCCCAACATGGGTGGCTACAACGATACTATCCAGCCTTTTTACTACAGCAAAGATAATGATCAGATGCACATGGGCCTGATCGTTCAGGAGCATCACTGTAACAACGCGGGCCTGTGCCATGGTGGCGCCCTGGTCACTTTTCTGGACAACGTGCTGGCGATGGGCCTCAGCCACCATCTTGGAATCATGGAGTTTCGTCCCACCATAAACATCACCACCGACTTCGTGGGGGCGGCAAAGAAGGGGCAATGGATAGAATCCAGCATCGATTTTGTCCATACTACCGCCAGCCTGGGGTTTATCGCTGCTACAATAGTCGGCCCGAATGGTCCCGTAGTACGCGCCAATGGCCAGTTCAAATTGAAACGGAAATAAACTGGAAATGAAAGCCCCACACCCGCTCTGGCTAGCCCGCTGCCTGATTGCATTAAGCCTGACGCTTCCCCTGCTGGCAAAAAGCGCCGTCATTGCGGATGATGCGTTTGTCGGCTCAACAGAATGTGCAAGCTGCCATGTCCAGGAATACAAAAACTGGCAGGGCTCCCACCACGATCTGGCCATGCAACTGCCAACATCAGCTACCGTGTTAGGGGACTTTAATAACTCCACATTCACCTATAACGGCGTTAACACAACATTTTACAAAAAGGCGGACAAGTACTTCGTTCGCACTGATGGAGAAGACGGTGTGCTCACCGATTTCCCCGTGGACTATGTCTTTGGTGTATACCCCCTGCAACAATATCTGCTGCCCCTGCCCGGCGGCCGCTGGCAGGCCCTGAGCATTGCCTGGGACGCTCGGCCTACAGATGAGGGCGGCCAGCGCTGGTATCACCTGTACCCCGACGAAACCGTAGACTATAAAGATCCCCTGCATTGGACCGGCCCCTATCAAAACTGGAACACGCGCTGCGCCGAGTGCCACAGCACCAAACTGGAAAAAAACTACAACCCCGTCAGCAAGACATTTTCCACAACCTTCACCGAGATCAATGTGAGTTGCGAGGCCTGCCATGGGCCAGGTAAGAATCACCTGGAACTGGCGGGCGCCAAAACACTGGGTAGCAGCAAAAATGGTGGCTTTCCCATGTCGCTCGCCCAGCGTGGACAATGGCAGTTTAGCGCCGACAGTGGCATCGCCAGCCGCACCTCCACATTGCCATCTCGCACCCAAATCGATAGCTGCGGGCGTTGCCACTCGCGGCGCGGAACCCTGGGCGAATACCATTACGGCGCAGACCTGCTGGACACCCATCGGCTGTCCATTCCCCAGTCTCCCCTGTATTACCACGACGGTCAGATTCTGGATGAAGTGTATGTTTACGGCTCATTTATCCAGAGCAAAATGCATCAGGCGGGAGTGGTTTGCAGTAATTGCCACGAGCCCCACAGCCTGAAGTTACGCGCAACCGATAGCGCATCACAAAATGGAGTGTGCGCCCAGTGCCACAAGCCAGGCGTGTATGATATGGAACAACATCATCATCACAAAACGGCTTCCACCGGTGCCCAGTGCAGCAACTGCCACATGCCCGAAACCACCTACATGGGCGTGGACCCCCGTCGCGACCACAGCCTGCGTATACCGCGGCCCGACCTGAGCATAGTGATGGGCACGCCCAACGCCTGCAACCAGTGCCACACTGACCGGGATGCGCCCTGGGCCCTGGATGCCCTGAGGAAATGGGGCATTGCGTTCCGCGACACAGGCACCCATCCCGCCAGAGCTTTTTATCACGCTGGCCAGGGCGATAACCGCGCGCTGCCAAGCCTGGCACAACTGGCCGCAGACTCCTCTACCGCCCCCATCTGGCGCGCAACGGCCATGGAGGCCCTGGGTCAGGCTGGTGGGCGTGAAGCTCTGCAAAGTGCCACCATGCTGTTGTACTCGGATGACTCAATTATCAGAACCAGCACGGTGCGCGCACTGCAATTCCTGCCCCTGAATCAGCGCTACCAGCTGTTGCAACCACTGGTCAACGATAACATCACAGCTGTTCGCATGGAGGTGGCAGTGTCTCTTGCAGGAGTACCACTGGACCAGATTCCAGCGGAACAAGGGAAACAGTTACAGAGCCTGTTCAGGGAATATGTCGATATTCAAAATCAGCACGCGGATATGCCCGGCGTGCAATTGCAGCTGGGTATTTTCTATGTGACTCGCGGAGACCTCCCCTCCGCAGAGGCCGCCTACCGCGAGGCAGTTCGAATCAATCCACAATTGATACCAGCATTACTTAATCTCGCAGACCTGCTGCGCCAACAGAGTCGGGAAGATGAGGCCCGGGAAATTTTGTTGGGTGCACTTGAGATAGCAGCAAATCACGGCGCTGCACTACACGCCCTGGGGTTACTGGAAACCCGCCGCGGACAAACCGACAAGGC
>JAUVBI010000309.1 GCA_030591305.1 Pseudomonadota bacterium | reverse complement strand
TCACAGGCCATACCAATCTCCTGACCACCGCCAACCCGCATGCCGTTAACCCGACAGATAACCGGCTTGTCACAGGCCATGATAGAAGACACCATGTCATTGAACAGCCGCATATACTGGCGATACTCTTCGGGCTTTCCCGAGTAGTATTCGGCGTACTCTTTGGTGTTGCCGCCCGTACAAAACGCCTTGTCACCCACAGCTGTGAACACCACTGCGTTGACATTTCGGGCCACTGAAGCGGCGCGAAAGGCAAGAATGATGGCTTTACACATATCGGTGGTATAGGAATTGTATTGCTTGGGGTTGTTCAGAATAATCCAGGCATTGTAGAGACCCTCGGCCTCACTGCCATCGAGACGCTTGGCCGGACGCAGCTCATAGCGCACCATGCCATCACACAGTTTCTCAATTTCAACATCGACCAGCCTGTGGTCGTTAAGATGGTCCGGTGCTATTTCTTTAACAATTGCTTCGGTTATAGGGTTCATAGTGGGTTCCTTCAGGGTACAAGAATGGCGCGGGCAGTGAGCTTGTGCTCGTGTGCCGCGGTAAAAATTTCATTAATTTGATCCAGCGGATACTGCGCAATAAAGGGTTGCATAGTGACTTTACCGTCCAGAACAAGCTGGAGAGCAGCGCCATAATAATCGGGCGAGCAACCCCAGTTGCCCTGAGCACGGGCGTGAAATGCCATGAGGTTGGACAGGCGTAATTCCAGTTTCGCCATGGTGAAACCCACAACCCCGATATAGCCGCCAAAGGTGAGCAGGCTGTAGGCCGTGTTCTGCCCCTGAGGCGTGCCGGAGCACTCAAATACTTTCCACTCCGTCTGACGTAATTCTTCTTCATCGGCAAAGGCAGAGATCGCTTTCTTCAGTTCCCGGCCCTCATAGTCGGCCGCATTTAATGCCAGACTGGCGCCGTAGCCCAACTGCTTTTGCAGCTTGTCTGTATCGACATCGACAGCGACAACGGTTGCGCCCATGGCTGCTGCAACCTGTACGGCATAACCACCGACACCACCCACCCCTATAACCACAACAAGGTCACCGTCAGCCACTTCTGCCTGAGCCATCGCCTGATAGGGTGTAGTGAGTGCATCTGCAACCACGGCTACATCAGCCAGTTCCAGACCCACTTTTTCCAATGCCGCCTCATCCACCTCGCAAAGGCAGTGAGCGGGCACGCATATGTGGCTGGCAAAACCACCCTGTATATCATTACCCGGCATTTTTTGGTTGCGACAGATAGTCTTTTTACCACGCTGACACAGGTCGCATTGACCGCAGGGAATGACTGCAGGGATGATCACAGCCTTATTGAGAAAGCTGGAAAAATTACTGCCTGCGGCCACCACCCGACCACTTATTTCATGCCCCAGGGCCAATGGCAGCGCGCTGTTAACGCGCACACCGTCGTAAAAATAACCCAGGTCAGTGTGGCAGACACCGCAGCCAGCCACCTCGACAATAACCTGATCTGGTTCCGGGTCTGACAGCTCCACAGACACCTTCTCCAACGGCTGTCCAGGTTCGTTCATTACCCATCGGTAGGATGCCACCATAAGTTCTTACCTCGCCCGACTGGGCTGTTATTTTGAGAGCAGTTCCATATCCCTAATCGTAGGAATACTATATTGTAAGTAGACCTTACCTGTCAATGTTGCAGCGATGTAGAACATTGACCTATGTCAATGTTCTACATCGCTGGAGAGGGCATGGTTTTAGTAAGGTACCAATACAGTAAGATTTATGACATTCTATGTACACTCACAGTATGCTATGCTGACCACTGATAGCCACATAAACTATCGAGGAAAATCAAGTCTATGGCAAGCAAGGATACTGCTGTACGTCGTAAAGCTGAGACGGATCACCCCATCGAACTGGGCCCGCTGGAGCATATACTCGGCTACTACCTGCGCCGCGCCCAAAGTGCCAACTTCCAGAAATATGACAAGCACCTGAGTGCCCGCAATATCTCCCCTGGACAGTTCGGCCTGCTGTGCAAAATTGACAACAACCCGGGTATTAGCCAGACCGCGCTGGCCCGGGCAGACGGCATCGAACGCTCCACACTGGGAGAAATTATCGATCGCTTTGAGGCGCGAAAATTGGTTGAGCGCCGACGCCACCCCACCGACAGGCGTGTTTACGCACTGCACCTCACCCGCAAGGGGGAAACATTCCTGTCCCAGATAACGCCCGAGGTACTAGCCTCGGAAGAAGAGCTGACCCAAAATCTGAGCCAGAAAGAATTTAGAACCCTGCTTAGCCTGATTAAAAAACTGGTCGGCCCCGACCAGTAATTCAGTTCAATGCTTTCCTCAGTAACAGGTTCTGGGTGGGCGAAAAACCGAAATTGTCCAGAAACTCCAGTAACGAAATATTCTGCCACTGCAGTTGTGTAGTGATGCTATTGACTTGCAGCACCGCCAAATTACCAAGTAACTGCGATAACAGAGTCCTGGCCAGACCCTGCCCTGTGTAATCGGGATGCATACCAATCGTGTCCAGTACGGCCGCGGGCTCAATCCGACCAAAGTCACCATAATCAAGCCTGACCATTGCATAACCCACCACCACACCAGCCTGCTCTACCACCAGCGACACACGGATACCAGACTCATTAAGCATCTCCTGCATCTTGGCCTGAAAGAAGCTTGAGCGATCCCGGCCGGTCAATTTTTTGTCTATACGTATCAGTGTGGGCAAATCATCCTGTACCATTGAGCGGGCG